>JBNKGY010000058.1:0-19489 GCA_050290065.1 Marinilabiliaceae bacterium | reverse complement strand
CTTTCGCAAACATTCCTTGAAACTCAATATTTATAAGCGATTTGAGCCATTAATTTTATATCGAACTCAGGTTATTATGTAATTCTGTTAACAGAGGATGATGGTTTATTGAATAGCTCTATCATTCAAATATATAATCAATATAATATCTTATCGGATGAATATTTGTCAAGATTTGATGTATTCATCCGATAAGATACTTTTCAATTTATATGTTGAGTATGTGCCATACTAAACTAAATCATTGGGATATTGGTATTACATTCTATCCCAAACTACTACCTCAATTTTATTATTCTATTGAGTAAAAAAACCAAGAGGTTTTTAAATAATTTGTATTTTATAAGGTGTTATTGTTATACAAAAAAACCGGAAGCAACAAACGCTTCCGGTTTATGTTTTGGGTTAGATATTTAACCTAACTTATCGATCTTTTAAAATTACAAGCTGCTTATTCCTACAACTTCCATTTTTCGATCTACTTTTTTAACGAGTCCTTGAAGTACTTTGCCTGGTCCAACTTCAGCAAATGATGTGGCTCCATCAGCAATCATATTCTGAACGGTCTGAGTCCATTTTACGGGAGCAGTTAACTGAGCAACCAGATTCTCTTTAATGGATGCAGCATCAGTAAATGGAGTAGCACTTACGTTTTGATACACCGGACAAACTGGAGATTTAATTTCAGTGGCTTCAATAGCTGCTGCAAGTTCTGTTCTGGCAGGTTCCATTAATGGAGAATGGAAAGCTCCACCAACAGGAAGCTTAAGAGCTCTTTTTGCTCCTTTTTCAGTTAATGCTTCACATGCTTTATCAATACCAGCAAATGAACCAGAAATAACTAATTGTCCAGGGCAGTTATAATTAGCAGCTACAACTACTTCGTCAATGCTTTCGCAAACCTCTTCTACAACACTATCTTCAAGACCAACAATAGCGGCCATTGTTGAAGGTTCAGCTTCGCATGCTTTTTGCATAGCCAAGGCTCTTTGTGAAACCAATTTTAATCCGTCTTCGAATGACATGGCACCAGCAGCAACTAAAGCACTAAACTCACCTAATGAATGGCCGGCAACCATTTCTGGTTTAAAGTCATCACCTAATGTTTTCGCTAGCAATACAGAATGTAAAAATATGGCTGGTTGAGTAACTTTTGTTTGTTTAAGATCTTCGACTGTACCATCAAACATCAAGTCAGTAATTCTGAATCCTAAGATGTCATTAGCTTTTTCAAAAAGTTCTTTGGCCATTTCAGAATTCTCGTACAGGTCTTTTCCCATACCAACAAATTGGGCTCCTTGCCCTGGAAATACAAATGCTTTCATTTTTTTTAGTTTAGTATTATCATTAAATTGTTCTGCTTAATCCCTTAAAATCCGCGAAACAAGGGGAGTAAAGTAATCGAATGATAATACAGGTTTCTTTTAAATTAAATAAACCAAATTCCTCAAAATGAAATGTTTTTAAGAAATCGGCGCAAATATACTAAAAATGTGCAACTATAAATTTTAATGATATTAGATGTTGGAATGTGAAGATTATTAAAACAAATTTTAAATGTAATTGAGTCTGTTTCCTTATACAGATCATTTATATTATATTGCGCTAATAAATCTTACATTTTAATTATATGGAAAAATCAGAAGTAGTAGAATGGGTTAATCAATACACTGATGATTTGTATAAGTGGGCTTACCATAAAACTTCAAACAGTGAAGTGGCCAGAGATCTGGTACAGGATACATTTTTAGTGGCTGTGGAACGGCAAGAGACTTTTGAGGGAAAGTCTTCTGTGAAAACATGGCTTTTTTCAATCCTTAATAATAAAATAGTTGATTTTTATCGGAAAAAATCAAAATCACATGTGTCAATGGATGAAAGTTTTATATCTATTTTTTTTAATAGAGATGGTGATTGGAAATTAGAAAGCTTACCAAAATCTTGGGATGATGAAGAGGGACATTTGTTAGATGACGATGATTTTAAGAAGGTGTTGCAGAAGTGTTTGGATGCATTACCCGAAAGTTGGAATGCAACAGTAAAATTAAAATATTTGATGCAAAAAAAAGGTGAAGATATATGTAAGGAATTGAATATTACATCGTCTAATTATTGGCAAATGATTCACAGGGCAAAGTTGCAATTACGAGCATGTATCGAAAAAAAATGGTTTGTTTAGGTTTAATCATTAATAATAAAATAGCTTACATATAAGTGGTTGACTAAATACTCGGACAAAGTAAATACTATAAAATGAAGAAAATATTGCGCATAATCATGTTGTCATGTTTAAAGGCAACAGAATTGGTTGAGAAGAAACTTCAGGTCAGATTAAATTTTAAGGAAAAAGTACAGCTTAAGTTGCATGTTAAAGTATGCAAAGCATGTAATGACTATGAAAGGCAAAGTATATTAATTGAAAAAGCATTAAGTAGTGATAAAAATGAGATTAAACAACATGATGTTGAGAAATTAAAATTAGAAATAATTGAGAAATTGAGACTAAATTGAAATAGTGTTTTTTTAAAATTAGTCGTAATATTTCTTGTATACTCCTTCAATTGTCTATAGTCGTTAAAAATTTATTGTGTCCTAAAATCTTCAAATTTTTTAATGTGTGTTGTGTTACATTATAAAAAGATTAACTATTTCTTCACACTTCGAAAATGACAAAATCTTGTAAAAAAGAATGTGATATTAATTAAATGTGGTAACATAATTCTAAAGGTTTGTTGTTGTTTTTTTTGAATATAGATTAATGGTTTTGTGATATAAATTATAGTATCGAAACTAGAAGCAAATCTTGATTTTAAGATTTGACAGCTTAATCCAAGGTGCACATAAACTCCAATGTTAAAAATGATACTTATCTGATTCAGCACAATGAATTTATAATATTTTCATTTCCTCTCTTTTTTTGAAAAAAATACACAAAGAAATAGTGTTTATTCCTTGAAAATTAGTACTTTTGCATCGCTTTTTTGTCTAAAATAATTAAAAGGCACTGATTATCAGTGTGTTTTGTGTGGGAAAAAAGAGCGTGTTATAAGCTATAGTAAAGAATTTTATTTTAAACAATTTTAGTTATATGCCAACAATTCAACAGTTAGTTCGTAAAGGACGCACACAATTGGTTGAAAAAAGTAAATCTAGAGCGTTAGATGCTTGTCCTCAACGAAGAGGTGTTTGTGTGAGGGTGTACACGACTACACCAAAGAAGCCAAATTCGGCCATGAGAAAGGTTGCCAGGGTTCGTTTGACGAATGGTAAAGAGGTGAATGCTTACATTCCAGGAGAAGGACATAACCTTCAGGAGCACTCAATTGTTCTTGTAAGAGGAGGAAGGGTAAAAGATCTTCCGGGTGTTCGTTATCACTTGGTTCGTGGAGCTTTAGATGCTTCAGGAGTTGAAGGACGTACACAACGTCGTTCTAAGTATGGAACAAAGCGTCCAAAGAAGTAATTTAATTAATGTTTAACGTTTGGTTTTGTTTATTGGTGAGTTAAAACAAAGGGTTGAGTAAAAGTTGATTAATCATCTTTGAAGACACAGAAACATTGACAGCCAATAAGAGACTAATAAACAAGAAAAAATGAGAAAAGGTAAACCAAAGAAGCGAATATTGCTTCCTGATCCAAAGTTTAATGATACTTTGGTTACTCAATTTATTAACAACCTGATGCTTGATGGTAAAAAATCAACTGCTTACGGAATTTTTTACGATGCATTAGACCGCATGGCCGACAAAGCTGAAAAAGAAGGTAAGTCAGCGTTAGAAATGTGGAAAAAAGGTTTAGAGAATATTACCCCTTCTGTTGAGGTGAAGAGTCGTAGAGTTGGAGGTGCAACTTTCCAGGTTCCAATGGAAATTCGTCCATCAAGAAAAGTTTCTATCGCAATGAAGAATTTGATTCTTTTCGCTCGAAAAAGAAGTGGGAAATCTATGGCAGAAAAACTATCTGCTGAAATTGTTGCGGCTTATAACAATGAAGGTGCAGCCTTCAAAAAGAAAGAAGATATGCACAGGATGGCAGAGGCTAACCGAGCATTCGCTCATTTTAGATTCTAATCATCTAATCTTTTAAGGATAAATAAAATGGGAAATACAGATTTAAAATACACCAGGAATATCGGTATCATGGCGCATATCGATGCGGGTAAAACCACAACAACAGAGCGTATTCTGTTTTATACTGGTATTACTCATAAAATTGGTGAGGTGCATGATGGTGCTGCTACCATGGACTGGATGGAGCAAGAGCAAGAAAGAGGTATCACGATTACATCTGCTGCTGTTACTACCAACTGGAACTATAATAAAGAATCATATAAAGTAAACATCATTGATACTCCCGGACACGTTGACTTTACCGTTGAGGTAGAGCGTTCTTTAAGAGTGCTTGATGGTGCTGTTGCTGTTTTTTGTGCTGTTGGTGGTGTTGAACCACAATCAGAAACAGTTTGGAGACAAGCTGATAAATATGGTGTGCCTCGTATTGGTTTCGTTAATAAAATGGACCGTTCAGGTGCAAACTTTTTTGAAGTAGTTCGCCAGGTTAAGGAAATGTTAGGTGCAAATCCTATTCCAATTCAAATTCCTATTGGGGCAGAAGAGAATTTCGAGGGAGTTATTGACTTAATCGAAAATAAAGCCGTTGTTTGGTTTGATGATGCGCAATTGGGATCTCGTTATGAATTGAAAGAAATTCCTGAGAATCTAAAAGAGGAAGCACAAGAGTGGAGAGATAAGTTAGTTGAAGCTGTTGCTGAATCTGATGAGGAGTTAATGGAGCGTTATTTCGAAGATCCTGAGTCAATTACTAAGGAAGAAATGATCGCTGTTATCCGTAAGGCAACTATCGATAGAACCATTACTCCAATGATGTGTGGTTCTGCATTTAAAAATAAAGGAGTACAACGTTTGTTGGATTCTGTTGTTGCATTTTTACCTTCACCAAGTGAAATTCCTGCAGTTAAAGGAACTAATCCTGATTCAGGAGAAGAAGAATCTCGTCCTCATGATGTGAATGCTCCTCTTTCTGCATTAGCCTTTAAAATTGCTACAGACCCATTTGTTGGTCGTTTAGCATTTATGCGTGTTTATTCAGGTAAAATTGATGCAGGTTCATATGCATTAAATACACGTACAGGTAAAAAAGAACGTATTTCACGTTTATACCAAATGAAATCAAACAAGCAGTTACCTCAAGATGTAATCGAAGCAGGTGATATTTGTGCTGGAGTTGGTTTTAAAGATATTCGTACCGGAGATACACTTTGTGATGAGAAAAATCCAATTACTTTGGAATCAATGGATTTTCCAGAGCCGGTAATTGGTGTGGCAGTTGAGCCTAAATCACAAAAGGATATGGATAAAATGGGTGTTGCACTTGCTAAATTAGCAGAAGAAGATCCTACGTTCCGTGTACAAACTGATGAAGATAGCGGGCAAACAGTTATTAGTGGTATGGGTGAGCTTCACCTTGAAATTATCATTGACCGTTTGAAACGTGAATTTAAAGTTGAGTGTAATCAAGGTCGTCCTCAGGTTACTTATAAAGAGGCAATTACTCAAACTGTTGAACACCGAGAAGTGTTTAAAAAGCAGTCGGGTGGTCGCGGTAAGTTTGCTGACATTCATGTAACTATCGGTCCTACTGATGGTGCAAAAGAAGGTTTAGAGTTTGTCAACGAAATTAAAGGTGGTAATGTTCCTAAAGAATATGTGCCTTCAGTTGAAAAAGGAATAAAAGATGCAATGGTAAATGGTGTATTAGCCGGATTCGTTGTAGATAGCCTTAAAGTAACTCTTACTGATGGATCTTTCCACCCTGTGGATTCAGATCAATTGTCATTTGAGATCGCTGGTCGTCAAGCTTTCAAAAATGCTTGTGCTAAAGCTAAGCCAGTTCTTCTTGAGCCAATTATGAAAGTTGAAGTTGTTACTCCAGAGGAGTACATGGGAGATATTATCTCTGACTTTAACAAACGTCGTGGTCAGGTAGAAGGAATGGAATCTAAAGCTGGAGCTAGAGTTGTTAAAGCTAAAGTGCCTCTTGCCGAAATGTTCGGATATGTAACTGCTTTACGTACTATCTCATCTGGTCGTGCAACTTCATCAATGGTGTTCTCACACTTCGAAGAAGTTTCTAAATCGATCGCAGTTGAAGTAGTTAAGGAAGCTGAAGGAAAAGTAGAATTATTATAATAAGATCTCAAGATGAGTCAAAAGATTAGAATAAAATTGAAATCTTACGATCATAACTTGGTTGACAAGTCAGCTGAAAAGATCGTTAAGACAGTAAAAACAACTGGGGCTGTAGTAAGCGGTCCTATTCCACTTCCTACTCATAAAAGAGTATTTACAGTGTTGCGTTCAACATTTGTAAACAAGAAGTCAAGAGAGCAATTTCAACTTTCATCATACAAGCGTTTAATCGATATCTATAGCTCAACTGCTAAAACTATCGACGCTTTAATGAAATTAGAGTTGCCAAGTGGAGTTGAAGTTGAAATCAAAGTGTGATCATTAATTTTTAATTTTTGTAACAATGCCAGGATTAATTGGAAAAAAAATCGGAATGACATCCGTTTTCAGTGCCGATGGGAAAAACATTCCATGCACTGTTATCGAAGCTGGCCCATGCTTGGTTACGCAGGTTAAAACTGTAGAAACCGATGGTTATGAGGCTGTACAGCTGGCGTTCGACGAAAAGAGGGAAAAGAGCACATCTAAGCCGGAGTTAGGCCACTTTAAAAAAGCAGGCGTAACCCCTAAAAGAAGTGTTGTTGAATTCAAAGGGTTCGAACAAGAATTGAATTTAGGAGATGCAGTAACTGTAGATATCTTTAAAGAAGATATTTTCGTTGATGTTACCGGTATCTCAAAAGGTAAAGGTTTTCAAGGCGTTGTAAAACGTCATGGATTTGGTGGTGTTGGTGGTTCTACTCACGGACAGCACAACCGTCTTAGAGCTCCGGGTTCTATTGGTGCTGCTTCTTATCCTGCTCGCGTATTCAAGGGCATGAGAATGGCAGGAAGAACTGGTGGAAACAGAGTGATGGTTGAAAGCCTTAGAGTATTAAAAGTGATTCCTGAAAACAACCTTCTTATTATTAAAGGTTCTGTTCCAGGAGCTAAAGGTTCATATGTAATTGTTGAAATGTAATGGAACTAAAAGTATTAAGCATAAAAGGAGAAGAGACCGGAAAGACTGTTGAATTAGCAGATTCTGTTTTCGGTATTGAGCCCAACGATCATGCTATCTATCTTGATGTAAAACAGTTCCTTGCAAATCAACGTCAAGGAACCCATAAGTCAAAAGAGAGAGCTGAGATCGCTGGAAGTACACGTAAGATCAAAAAGCAAAAAGGAACCGGTACTGCACGTGCAGGTAGCATTAAGTCTCCTGTATTCCGTGGTGGTGGTCGTATTTTTGGTCCTCGTCCACGTAATTATGGATTTAAGTTGAACCGCAAGATGAAAGAGCTTGCCCGCAAATCTGCTTTATCTTATAAAGCTAAAAGTGGAAGTATTATTGTGATTGAAGATTTCAATATGGAGTCGGCAAAAACAAAAGAGTTCGCTCAAATCCGTAAGAGTCTGAATGTAGATGGAAAACGTTCATTAGTTGTTTTAAAAGAAGCTGATAAAAACGTTTACCTGGCTTCTAGAAATATTCCTAAATCGGAAGTAGTAACATTAGCTGAATTAAATACATATAGTATTATGAAAGCCGGAGCATTAGTTCTAGTTGAAAGTTCAGTTGAAGGATTAGGTAATCTTTAATTTAAAGCTTAAGGAGATTTTAACATGCAAATATTAATTAAGCCAATAGTTACTGAAAAACTCAACGAGCAAGGCGAAAAACTAAATTGCTTTGGATTTGTAGTAAACAAAGACGCTAATAAATTACAAATTAAACAAGCGGTTGAGGAAATGTACAGTGTAACTGTTGAAAGAGTAAATACCATTAATTATGCCGGTAAAGTGAAAAGCCGTTATACTAAAAGTGGTGTGCAGGTAGGTAAAACTGCTGCTTACAAAAAAGCAATTGTTACTTTGGCAGAAGGAGAAAAGATTGATTTTTATAGCAATATTTAATTAAAATGGCAGTAAGAAAGCTAAAGCCCACAACACCGGGGCAGAGACACAAAGTTATTGGTGCATTTGATACGATTACCTCAAGTACACCAGAAAAGTCCTTACTGGAGCCCATAAAAAAATCCGGAGGTCGTAATAACACCGGAAAAATGACCATGCGTTACATGGGGGGTGGACATAAGAGACGTTACAGGGTAATCGATTTCAAGAGAAATAAAGACGGTGTTGCAGCTACAGTAGAGTCAATACAATATGACCCAAATCGTAGCGCGCGTATCGCATTATTGGTGTATTCCGATGGCGAAAAACGTTATATTCTCGCTCCTAACGGATTAGAAGTCGGTCAAACTGTTCAATCAGGTACAGGTATTAGTCCTGAGCTTGGGAACACATTAACCCTGAAAGAGATCCCATTAGGAACGATCATTCACAACATTGAGTTGCGCCCAGGACAGGGTGGAATTATGGCCCGTAGTGCGGGAACATTTGCTCAGTTGGCTGCTCGTGAAGGAAAGTATGCAGTTATTAAATTGCCTTCAGGTGAAACAAGAATGATCCTTACAACTTGTCGTGCTACTATTGGTGCGGTAGGTAATTCAGACCATGCATTAGAAAGATCTGGTAAAGCAGGTCGTTCACGTTGGTTAGGACGTCGTCCTCGTGTTCGTGGTGTGGCCATGAACCCAGTTGATCACCCAATGGGTGGTGGTGAAGGAAGACAGTCTGGAGGTCATCCAAGATCACGTACAGGTGTGTTAGCTAAAGGCTACAAAACCCGTGATAAGAAGAAAGCCTCTAGTAAGTACATTCTTGAAAGACGTAAAAAATAACGGATAATCTGAAGAACTTATGAGCAGATCACTAAAAAAAGGCCCATTTATAGATTATAAACTTGAAAGAAAAGTTCTTGCAATGAACGATTCTGGAAAGAAATCTGTGATTAAAACATGGGCAAGAGCATCGATGATATCTCCTGAATTTGTAGGACATACTATCGCAGTGCACAACGGAAATAAATTTATTCCTGTTTATGTGACCGAAAATATGGTAGGTCACAAGTTAGGTGAGTTTTCTCCAACACGTACCTATAGAGGTCACGGTGGAAACAAGAAAAGGTAACCTGACTGTAAAGTAATTTTAAAAGAGAATTAAAAATGGGTGCAAGAAAAAGACTCAGAGCAGAAAAAAATAAGGAAGCAAAAAAACAAGTAAGTTTTGCTTCACTTCGCAATGTGCCTACTTCTCCACGTAAAATGCGTCTGGTTGCCGATATGATCAGAGGAAAAGAAGTGAATTTAGCCTTAGATATGTTGAAGTTTTCTTCAAAAGAAGCTTCAAGAAGGGTAGAAAAACTTCTTTTATCTGCCATTTCCAACTGGAAGGAGAAGAATGAAGGTGTACGCATGGAAGATGCAAATCTGTATGTTAAATCAATCAATGTTGATTCAGCGAGAATATTAAAACGATTGAGACCAGCTCCGCAAGGACGTGCTCATCGAATCAGAAAAAGATCGAACCATGTAACCATTTATATTGATAGCAACGTTGATAACCAACAAGAAATAAAAAGTTAGTTAGATGGGACAAAAAGTAAATCCAATAAGTAACAGATTAGGAATCATCAGAGGATGGGACTCTAATTGGTTTGGCGGAAAGAATTACGGAGATAAGATTTTAGAAGATACAAAAATCCGTAAATACCTTAACGCTCGTTTAGCTAAGGCTAGTATTTCGAGAATAGTTATTGAACGTACACTAAAGCTGATAACGATTACTGTACACACAGCTCGTCCGGGTATCATTATTGGGAAAGGTGGCCAAGAGGTTGATAAACTAAAAGAAGAGTTGAAGAAAATCACCGATAAGGAGGTTCAAATCAACATTTTTGAGGTAAAAAGACCAGAATTAGATGCTATTATTGTAGCTAATAATATTGCACGTCAGTTAGAAGGACGTATCGCATTTCGTCGTGCATTGAAAATGGCTATTGCTTCTACCATGAGAATGGGAGCAGAAGGTATCAAAATTCAAATTTCAGGTCGTTTGAACGGTGCGGAAATGGCCAGGTCTGAAATGTATAAAGAAGGAAGAACTCCACTTCATACTTTTCGTGCAAATATTGATTACGCTCAGGCTGAAGCTCTTACCAAAACAGGTTTGTTAGGTATTAAAGTTTGGATATGTAAAGGAGAGATTTATGGTAAGCCAGATCTTTCACCAAATTTTGCTACTCAAGACAAGCAGCGTAAAGGTGGGAACTTTAAGAAGAGAAGAAAGTAGTCATCAGCTAATGTAAATGAGTTAGAAAGATGTTACAACCAAAGAAAGTAAAATACAGAAGAAGGCAGAAAGGTAAAATGAAAGGCGAAGCTCAAAGAGGAGCTCAGCTAGCTTTCGGATCTTTCGGAATAAAGGCCTTACAAAGTAAATGGATTACCGGACGCCAAATTGAGGCAGCTCGTATTGCGGTAACCCGTTACATGCAACGTCAAGGACAAATCTGGATTAGAATATTTCCTGACAAGCCAATTACTAAAAAACCTGCCGAAGTAAGGATGGGTAAAGGTAAAGGTAGCCCGGAAGGATTTGTGGCTCCTGTTACTCCAGGAAGAATCATTATTGAATGTGATGGAGTACCATTTGAAACAGCAAAAGAAGCATTGCGCTTAGCAGCTCAAAAATTGCCTGTTACTACTAAATTCGTTGTAAGACGAGACTATGTTGAAACTAAAAACGCATAAGTATGAAAACTTCGGAAATTAATGAAATGGCGATCAATGAAATCATTGAAAGGATTGAGACCGAACGTGCTGAGCTTATTCGTTTAGAACTCAATCATAGCATATCTCCATTGGAAAATCCATTGCAGATAAGAGGCTTACGTAGAAATATTGCAAGATTGCAAACTGTTTTGCGTCAAAAGCAATTAACCGAAAAATAGTTTAGTGATGGAAAAAAGAAATTTAAGAAAAGAACGTATCGGTGTTGTGGCGAGTGATAAAATGGATAAGTCTATTGTTGTTTCAGTAGAAATCCGTGAGAAGCACCCCATCTACGGAAAGTTCGTGAAAAAGAGTAAGAAATTTCACGCACACGACGAGAATAACACCTGCAACGAGGGCGATACTGTAAAAATTATGGAGACTCGTCCTTTAAGCAAAACAAAACGTTGGAGATTTGTAGAAATTATCGAAAGAGCTAAGTAATCATGATACAACAAGAATCCAGATTGGCTGTTGCCGATAATAGTGGTGCCAAAGAAGTACTCTGCATCAGAGTACTTGGTGGTACTAAAAAAAGATACGCTACCATTGGTGATCGTATCGTTGTAACGGTTAAAAGTGCCATCCCTTCAACTGAAATGAAGAAAGGTACTGTTACAAAGGCAGTAGTTGTTCGTACAAAAAAAGAGATCAGAAGAGCCGATGGTTCTTATATCCGATTCGACGAAAACGCATGTGTGCTTTTAAATCAAGCAGGCGAAATGCGTGGAACTCGTATCTTTGGCCCTGTGGCCAGAGAACTACGTGACGGTTATATGAAAATCGTTTCATTGGCTCCTGAGGTGCTATAAATTTTTAATAAAAGATAGCAATGGGAAAATTACATATTAAAAAAGGCGATACAGTAATTGTTAACGCCGGTGAATATAAAGGACAAGAAGGTAAAGTGCTTGAAGTTCTTATTAGTAAGAATAGAGCTATCGTGGAAGGAATTAACATGGTTTCTAAGCATGCTAAGCCTAATGCTGATAATCCTCAAGGGGGTATTGTGAAGCAGGAAGCGCCTATCCATATCTCTAACTTAAACCTTAAAGATCCTTCTACTGGTGAATCAACAAAAGTTGGTAGACGTCAGAATAGTGAAGGTAAATTAGTAAGGTTTGCTAAAAAATCAGGGGAGGAGATCAAGTAATGAGCTATACACCTAGTTTAAAAACAATGTATAAGGAACAAGTTGTTCCTACATTGATGAAGGAATTTGACTACAGTACTGTAATGCAAGTTCCTAAATTAGAGAAAATTGTTATTAACCAAGGTATTGGTCAAGCAGTGGCCGATAAAAAAATGGTTGATATTGCAATTAACGAGCTTACCGCAATTACCGGTCAAAAAGCTGTTCCTTGTCTTTCTAAGAAAGATGTTTCTAACTTTAAGTTACGTAAAAAAATGCCTATTGGTGTTAGAGTAACTTTAAGAAAAGACAAGATGTATGAATTTCTTGAAAGATTAATTCGCGTGTCATTACCAAGGATTCGTGACTTCAAAGGAATCAACAGCAAGCTTGATGGAAGAGGTAACTATACATTAGGTATTGAGGAGCAAATTATTTTTCCTGAAATAAATATTGACAATGTTAGTAAGATTTTGGGTATGAATATTACCTTTGTGACCTCTGGAAATTCAGATGAAGAAGCTTTTGCATTGTTAAAAGCTTTTGGATTACCATTTAAAAACACAAAAAAGAGTTAAATATGGCCAAGGAATCAATGAAGGCTCGCGAAGTAAAAAGAGCCAAGCTTGTTGCCAAATACGCTGAAAAAAGAGCGGCACTGAAAGAAGCTGGTGATTACGAAGGATTACAGAAATTACCAAAAAATGCTTCACCGGTACGTATGCATAACAGATGCAAAATTACCGGTCGTCCAAAAGGATACATGAGACAGTTCGGTCTTAGTAGGATTCAGTTCCGTGAAATGGCTTCTGCAGGATTAATTCCTGGAGTAAAAAAGGCCAGTTGGTAGAAAAATTAGGTTTCAAGTATAAATATTGTCCCGGTATCGGGATTAATTTAAACTTTTTAAAATGACAGATCCAATAGCAGATTTTCTGACTAGAATCAGAAATGCCATAATGGCAAAACACAAAGTTGTTGAAATTCCTGCATCAAATCTGAAGAAAGAAATGACCAAAGTTTTTTATGACAAAGGTTATATTCTTAACTACAAATTTGTTGATGATAATAAGCAAGGAATTATCAAGATTGCCCTTAAGTACAACGCAGAGTCAAAAGTTTCTGCGATAAAAGAACTTAAGCGTGTAAGTACACCAGGTTTACGTAAGTATGCCGGTTATAAAGAAATACCAAGAGTGTTAAATGGATTGGGAGTTGCAATCCTATCTACTTCAAAAGGTGTTATGACCGATAAAGAAGCCAGACAAGCACAAGTTGGTGGTGAAGTTTTATGTTACGTAAGTTAATAAAGGAGAAAGTATTATGTCAAGGATAGGAAAACAACCCATCTCAATACCAGCCGGAGTTACCGTAACAGTAAAAGATAACCTGGTTACAGTTAAGGGTCCAAAAGGAGAATTAACACAACAAGTTAATCCTGAAATGGCTGTTGAGATTAATGATTCTCAAGTTGAGGTTAAAAGACCTTCAGAATCAAAAGAACACCGCTCTCAGCACGGTTTATATCGTTCGCTCATTAATAATATGGTGGAAGGAGTTGCAAATGGTTTTGTTAAGAAATTAGAATTGGTTGGTGTAGGTTATAGAGCTACTAACCAAGGACAAATTCTTGAACTAGCTTTAGGTTACTCTCACCCAATTCATTTGCAGTTACCAGCAGAAATTAAAGTTGATGCTGTAACCGACAGAAAGAGTAATCCGATTATTACATTAGAGTCTGCAGACAAGCAATTGCTTGGTCAGGTTTGTGCGAAAATTCGTTCACTACGTAAGCCAGAGCCTTATAAAGGTAAGGGTGTTAAGTTTGTGGGAGAGCAAATCAGACGTAAAGCTGGTAAATCTGCAAAAGTTTAATCTGATTAAAATTTAATTATTATGGCTTTTTCTAAAGTAGAAAGAAGACTTAGGATAAAAAGAAGTATTCGTGGTAAGATTACGGGTACTGCAGAGAGGCCAAGAATGTCGGTTTTCAGAAGCAACAAACAAATTTCTGTTCAATTAGTAGATGATTTAAACGGAAAAACGCTTCTATCTGCCTCATCTCTTGAAAAAGAGGTTGCCTCTCATAAAGGAACTAAAATAGAGCAAGCTGCTAAAGTAGGTGCATTAATCGCCGAAAAAGCAAAAGGTGCCGGTATTGAAACTGTGGTATTCGATCGTAATGGATTTTTATATCATGGTAGAGTTAAACAATTAGCCGACTCTGCTCGTGAAGCAGGGCTTAAATTATAATAACTATGGCAGGAGATAATCAAAAAGTAAGAAGTAATAACGACCTTGAATTAAAGGATAGGTTAGTTGCCATTAATCGTGTAACTAAAGTAACCAAAGGTGGTAGAACTTTTAGTTTTTCTGCTATAGTTGTAGTTGGTAACGAAAATGGCATCGTAGGTTGGGGTTTAGGTAAAGCTAACGAAGTAACCACTGCTATCGCTAAAGGTGTTGAATCAGCTAAGAAAAACTTGGTTAAAGTACCAGTATTGAATGGTACTATTCCTCATGAGCAATATTGCAAATTTGGAGGAGCTAGCGTTTTTATGAAGCCTGCTTCACACGGTACCGGAGTAAAAGCTGGTGGTGCGATGCGTGCAGTACTTGAAAGTGTTGGTGTAACAGACGTTTTGGCTAAGTCAAAAGGTTCATCTAACCCTCATAACCTTGTAAAAGCTACTATTAATGCTCTTAAGGAATTAAGAGATGCTCATACTGTAGCTCAACAAAGAGGTGTTACGTTAGATAAAGTTTTTAACGGATAAGCATAGCAAAAAATGGCTAAGATAAAAGTAACACAAATCAAGAGCAAGATTGGCTCTACAGAGCGTCAGAAGAAAACTTTGGCAGCTCTAGGGCTAACTAAAATAAATGCAACTAAAGAATTTGAGGCAACCCCTCAAATTCTTGGTATGGTTGAAAAGGTGCAACACCTTGTTAGCGTAGAAAAATAAATTTTAACGATTTTAAGAAAATTAGATATGGACTTAAGTAATTTACAACCTGCTGAAGGTTCGACCAAAACAAGAAAGAGAATTGGTCGTGGACAGGGTTCCGGTCGTGGGGGTACATCTACCCGTGGTCACAAAGGTGCCAAGTCCAGATCTGGTTATTCTAAAAAAGTTGGTTTCGAAGGTGGTCAGATGCCTTTACAGAGACGTGTTCCTAAATTCGGATTTAAAAATATTAATCGAGTTGAGTACAAAGCGATTAATTTAGAGTTGATACAACAACTTGCTGAAAAAAAGAATCTATCTGTAATTGATGTTGATACACTTCGCGAAGCTGGTTTTATTAGTAAGAATGACCGGGTTAAAATTCTTGGTAATGGAAATATTACTGCCAAAATTGAAGTAAAAGCACATGCCTTTTCTAAATCAGCGGTGAGCGCCATTGAAGCGGCTCAAGGAACCGTTGTAAAACTGTAAATCAATGAAACTGATCGAAACAATTCGCAATATTTGGAAGATTGAGGATTTAAAATCAAGGATTCTTCAGACGATACTTTTGGTACTAGTTTACCGTTTAGGTTCTTTTATTGTATTGCCTGGGATTGATCCTACAAAATTAGCTGAGTTAAAAGACCAGACTTCACAAGGAGTTATGGGATTATTAGATATGTTTTCCGGAGGTGCATTTTCAAATGCATCTATTTTTGGATTAGGTATTATGCCTTACATATCTGCATCTATTGTTATTCAACTTTTAGGAATCGCTGTACCTTATTTTCAGAGGTTGCAGCGTGAAGGAGAAAGCGGTAGACGTAAAATTAATCAAATTACAAGATATCTTACTGTAATTATTCTTTTAGCACAGTCACCTGCATATTTAGCTAATTTGCCTGATGTAGCTATTTCTTCTCCTGGATTGATGTTTCAAATTACATCAATCATCATATTAACAGCAGGAACCATGTTTGTTATGTGGCTTGGAGAAAGAATAACAGAAAAAGGAATTGGTAATGGTATTTCTCTCATAATTATGATTGGGATCATTGCACGTTTACCTTTAGCTGCATTTGCAGAAGGTGTATCGCGTTTTAAAGAATCAGGTGGACCAGTAATGTTGTTAATTGAGATCGTGGTCCTTTTCTTTGTATTTATGGGTACAATTTTGTTGGTGCAAGGTACTCGCCGTATTCCTGTGCAGTATGCGAAGCGTATTGTTGGAAATAAACAATATGGCGGAGTACGCCAATATATACCATTAAAAGTAAACGCTGCAGGTGTAATGCCAATCATTTTTGCCCAGGCAATTATGTTTGTACCAGTTACATTAGCAGGATTTGTTGGAAGTGATGGCTCAAATAATTGGATCACAACAATGTTTTCTGATTATACAGGATGGGGGTATAATTTTGTATTTGCTTTATTAATTATCGCATTTACTTATTTTTACACCGCCATTACTATTAATCCTACTCAAATGGCTGAAGATATGAAGCGTAACGGTGGTTTTATACCAGGAATTAAACCGGGTAGAAAAACTGTTGAGTTTCTCGATTCAGTAATGTCTAAAATTACATTACCAGGTTCTGTCTTTCTTGCTTTGGTAGCTATTTTACCTGCTTTTGCAAGTATGGGTGGAGTTGATAGAATGTTTGCTCAGTTTTATGGTGGTACATCGTTACTTATCTTAGTAGGGGTAGTATTGGATACTTTGCAGCAAATAGAAAGTCATCTGTTGATGAGACATTATGATGGGTTAATGAAATCAGGTAGGATAAAAGGACGTACAGGTGGTGGTCCAGCTGTATACTAAAGAAGAGTCGTTCGTATAATGATATATCTTAAAACAGACGAGGAGATAGAGTTACTTCGTAAAAGTAACATGCTTGTAGCAAAAACGTTGGGTGAGATTGCAAAAGTGATTAGACCCGGTGTAACTACATTAGAATTAGATAAGATTGCTGAAGAGTATATAAGAGATAATGGTGGAATTCCTGGTTTTTTAAATTACCAGGGATTTCCCAATACACTTTGTACTTCTGTTAACGAACATGTTGTACACGGAATACCAAATAAAAATCCTTTAAAAGAAGGAGATATTGTGTCTGTTGACTGTGGAGTGTTATTAAATGAATTTTATGGTGATTCAGCCTATACTTTTGGTATAGGTGAAATTAGTGAAGAGGTAAAGCACCTTTTAAATACAACTAAAGAATCATTATATAAAGGAATCGAAAATGCTGTTGCAGGAAAAAGATTAGGTGATGTTGGTTATGCCATTCAAAAATATAATGAAGAGCAAGGCTTTAGTGTTGTCAGAGAAATGGTTGGCCATGGAGTCGGCCGAAATCTACATGAAGCTCCTGAGGTTCCTAACTATGGTAGGAGGGGAAGTGGTACTTTATTAAAAGAAGGAATGGTTATAGCAATAGAACCGATGATAAATTTAGGTAAACGTAATATTGTTCAGGAAAGCGATGGGTGGACCATTAGAACCATCGATAAAAAAGTATCTGCTCACTTTGAGCATACTGTTGCAGTACAAAAAAATGCAGCAGATATACTTTCTAGTTTTAAATTTGTTGAAGAAGTATTAACTTTGCAGTCTGAAAATTAAAAAAAGATAATTTATTATGGCTAAACAAGCCTCAATAGAACAAGACGGAACGATAATAGAAGCACTTTCTAATGCCATGTTTAGAGTGGAGTTAGAAAATGGTCATGTCATTACAGCGCATATCTCAGGCAAAATGAGAATGCACTATATTAAAATTCTACCTGGAGATAGAGTAAAAGTGGAAATGAGCCCTTATGATCTTACAAAAGGAAGAATTTCTTATAGATACAAAAATTAATTCTATAATAAAATGAAGGTTAGAGCATCTGTTAAGAAGAGAAGTGCCGACTGCAAAATTGTAAAACGCAAAGGACGCTTATACGTGATTAACAAGAAGAATCCCAAGTTTAAACAACGTCAAGGATAAAGATTTATAATTATGGCTAGAATTGCTGGAGTTGATATACCAACCAATAAGAGAGGTGAGGTTTCATTAACTTATATTTACGGAATCGGGCGTAGTACAGCCCAAAAGATCCTTAGCGATGCTGGGGTTGATCTTAACGCTAAGGTTAGCGAGTGGACTGACGAACAAATTTCAAAAGTTCGTGAAACAATTTCTGAACAATTCAAAATTGAAGGAGAACTACGTTCTGAGGTTCAGTTAAACATTAAGCGATTGATGGACATCGGTTGTTACCGTGGTATTCGTCATCGTATTGGTTTGCCATTACGTGGCCAAAAGACAAAGAATAATGCGCGTACACGTAAAGGAAAGAAGAAAACTGTTGCGAATAAGAAAAAAGCAACTAAATAATAATTGAGATATGGCAAAGAAGACAGCTAGTCAAAAGAAAAGAGTTGTTAAAGTTGAGGCTCAAGGAGAAGCACATATTCACTCATCTTTCAATAATATCATTATTTCTTTGACCAATAAAAATGGTCAGGTTATTTCTTGGTCTAGTGCTGGTAAGATGGGTTTTAGAGGTTCTAAAAAGAATACCCCTTATGCAGCTCAAACAGCAGCTAGCGATTGCGCTAAAGTGGCTTTTGATCTAGGATTAAGAAAAGTAAAAGTATATGTGAAAGGACCAGGTAATGGTCGTGAGTCTGCAATACGCTCAATTCATTCAACAGGAATTGAAGTAACTGAAATTGTAGATATTACTCCAATGCCACATAATGGGTGTCGTCCTCCAAAAAGACGTCGAGTATAATTATTTACTAGTTATTAACCATAAATTTAGTTCTTGGATTTTGAATTATGAGTGATTATATATAGAACCTCCTCTCTATAATCTCGCGGCCTTCATATTCATAATTTGATAACAAAAATTTAAAAACAAAAATTTAGAAGAATGGCTAGATACATTGGACCAAAAACAAAAATTGCCCGTAAATTTGGTGAGGCAATTTATGGTTCGGATAAGTATTTTGAAAGAAAAAATTATCCTCCCGGACAGCACGGGAACAACCGTAGAAGGAAGACTAGTGAATATGGTCTTCAGTTAAAAGAAAAACAAAAAGCTAAGTACACTTATGGTGTGTTAGAAAAGCAATTTAGTAATTTGTTTAAAAAAGCATCGCGTTCTAAAGGTATTACCGGTGAGGTTTTACTTGAACTGTTAGAGTCGCGTTTAGACAACGTAGTTTTCCGTTTAGGAATTGCTCCAACAAGAGCAGCTGCACGTCAGCTTGTATCTCATAAACATATAACTGTTGATGGAAAAATTTTGAATATTCCATCATACACAGTAAAAGCAGACCAAATAGTAGGTGTTAGAGAGAAATCTAAATCTCTTGAAGCAATCTCAGAATCTTTGGCTGCATCATCAGTACATAACTTTTCTTGGTTAGAATGGGACAGTGAAACTACCTCAGGTAAATTTCTTAATGTTCCTACAAGGGAGGATATTCCTGAAAACATTAAAGAACAATTGATTGTTGAATTGTATTCTAAATAATTAATTCTT
>JBNKGY010000057.1:0-19684 GCA_050290065.1 Marinilabiliaceae bacterium | reverse complement strand
CGAACTCAGGTTATTAGTAAAATTTGAATTATCAGTATATAATAGTGGGGGTGTGGTTAAGTATTTTTTGGGTTTGACTAGATTTGGATCTGTTAATTAGGTAGTTCAATACTTATTGCGACTAGCTATTACTTTGGTTAGATAAAATATGTTAAAATAAATGGAAATTAAATATTTATATTTTGTCCGTTAATCTACTATCACTATTACTATTGCTATTGGGGATGGATATGAGGTTCTTAATATTGATCGTTCAAGTTATCAAAATGATAGAATATACGTTATTATTGTTCTGAAATTCAGAATTATATCTGGTTGCTTCGTTAATGTAGCCGAATCGCATTAATTTTGATTATATTTTATTTGGTACTGAATATAGCTAAAGTAATTAGGTTTATTTGTTACGAACTTTTTATATTTAATGCTAATTTCAATTTTCTAATAATTAAAAAATACAACAACCTATGAAAAATGCTCAATTATTTATCGCCTTAATTGTAATTATATCGTTATTCTCCTGTGAGAAACAAGAAACAAGGATCGCTTGTGTTGGCGACAGTATTACAGAAGGCGCAGGAATTAAAATACAAAGTAAATCATCTTACCCCGTAGTTTTAAATGATTTGGTGGGTGAAAATAAATCCGTTCTCAATTGTGGTAGAAGTGGCGCAACTTTAATGAAAACGGGTGATTTGTCGTATTGGAATTGTATGGAGTTTTATGATGTGTTTGCTTTTAAGCCACATGTTATTGTAATTAAGTTAGGAACAAATGATAGTAAAGATTATCAATGGGATGCTCAGAAATATGAGGCTGATTATCAGGCCATGATCGATACTTTTAGCACCATTGTTACAAACCCTGAAATATATGTATGCCTTCCTGTTCCTGCTTTTCAAAAGAGGTGGGATATTAGTGATTCAACTATTAACGCACAGGTTATTCCCATAATTAAAAGGATTGCAAAGCAAAATGATCTTAAAATTATAGATTTGAACGCAGGCTTTAAAGGCAAAGGTGAGCTTTTCCCTGATGGAATCCATCCTAATGAAGAAGGAGCCAAATTGATGGCTGAAATGATAGCAGAACAACTGTAATATAATTCAAACATCGCTTTCATATAAAGGTAACAGAAAGCGATGTTTTGAGTGAAATGGTAATAGCCAGAAATTGATAAAATTCAAGAGTTCAGATTAATATTTAAAAATAATTATGATGGATGCAGTTCATTTTCATTTAGTTTTAAATCATTTTCCAATAATTGGTACTATTATCGGTGCAGGCATATTGGCCTATGGTTTATTAACGAAAAACAATTCAAACAAAAAGGTAGCTTTGTTCATTATGTTCTTAATGGCAGTAGTTACCATTCCAGTATTTTTATCAGGACACGAAGCAGAAGAAATTGTGGAACATCTTGCTGGGGTTTCGGAAGATTATATTGAAGAACATGAGGAACTTGCAGAAAAGGCTCTGTGGTTAATGTCGGTATTAGGACTTTTGTCATTAGCCGGATTGTATTCAATTTGGAAAAAGTTATCCTATGCAAAAATTATTACTGTCGCAGTACTCATTGTATCGCTTATTACTATTGGGATTATGGCTAAGGTTGGTAACTTTGGAGGACAGATTCGACATAGTGAAATCAGAAACACAAGTAGTATTGATCAATAATTGGGTGCATGTACCATTGTGCTGGTTTATCTCAGCCTTATTATTGCACACTGAATGAACCTGGAACTATTATGATTCAACTAGAGAAATTTTCCGATCAGGATTTTGAACGTTTTATTAGCTGGATTCCAAATGAAAAATTTATGTACCAATTTGCCGGTCCTGTTTTTACATTTCCTGTTACAAAAAGCCAGTTAATTGATTATATATCTGAACAGAACAGAAAAATTTATCGCGTAATTGATTCAAAGACAGAAGAGGTAATTGGTCATGGAGAGATTAATAAAATTGATTTACGTAATAAAAATGCCAGGTTGTGCAGAATCCTTATTGCAGAAGAAAGGTATAGAAACAAAGGCATGGGTAAATTGATTATTAATGAGCTTTTAAAAATTGGATTTGAAGAATTGGATTTGCATCGTATGGATTTAGGCGTTTTTGATTTCAATAACTCAGCAATTAAATGTTACAAAAACTGTGGTTTTAAAACTGAGGGTTTACTTCGTGATTCATTTAGGATAGATAATCAGTATCATTCTGTGTATAACATGAGCATATTAAGGGAAGAATGGATAGTATTTCAACAAAATGAAATACATAAGGAGAGATTTTAATATAAGAAAGTTATCAATAGGTAATAATATTGTTAAGCCTGGTTTTTTCTCATCCTATGTTGCATTTTGCAAATTAGGAAGGTGAAAAACACTAAACTACTTAATTACTAACTTTTTAACTGTTGTTTTGCTGAGCTATTGAAACTATGGCACGACGAGAATTTGTTAAAACTACAGAAGCTGTTATTGTTGCATGTCATTAATGACAGTATCTTCTTCTTTTATTAAAATAGGCATATCTTATAGAAAGCTTGGAAAGGTACAATCACTTATCTTACTACCAGTTTAATAATAGAAAACAAAACGTATAATGCAATAGTGATGGCAATACCACCAATTCCCATCCATATAATAAAAAATAAACTGGTTGCCAATAGAATATATTTATCTGCATTATTACTTAAGAAATAATCTTTAAACTTTAATGAAAACATAGGGATTTCAGATATTAGCAAGAAACAAAATATAGGTACAAAAGTCAGTAAAACTCCTTTATTTTGAAGAAGATGGTGAAGCCATCCATCTCCGTGCATAAACACATATCCCAACGACACAAAAAATAATCCTGTGGCCGTAGTTGTTAAACCTATAAAGCTCTCCGATTGCCTGGTGTCCACATTAAATTTAGCCAATCTTAAACCAGAAAATACGGTAATGATAAAAGGAGTAATAAGTATGAATTGTAAACTTATATCCTGGGTGAAAAAATCGGACTCAAAACTACCGAGCAAAACTTTTTTTAGCATCATATGTAAAACAACCATGGGAGCAAAGCCAAAACTAATCATATCCGCCAAAGAATCCAGTTCTTTACCCATTGGGGAATAGGCTTTTAGTAATCGGGCAGCAAAACCATCAGAAAAATCAAATAAGGCTCCGGCAAAAATGAGAAAAGCAGCAGCAGTTAACATTCCATGAAAGGCCACAAATACCCCTAAGGTTCCGCAAAAAAGATTTAAACTGGTAATAAAATTGGGTATATGTTGTTTTATAGTCATCGTATCAAGTATCAAGTATCAAGTATCGAGTATCAAGTATCAAGATTTGTTTCTTATCCAGTAAACTATGATACAATATTATTATTTTAAAATCTTTTTACCTGCCAATCGGGTGCTTAATGTGGTAAAAGCTACTACCGTAATAGAGCTTACCGGCATTAAGATTGCTGCAACTACCGGAGATAAATGACCAGTTATTGCAAATCCCAATCCAATGGCATTATAAAAAAGCGAAATTAAAAAACTTTGTTTAACTATACTCAGACTTTTCTTAGCAAATCGGATATATTGATGAAATACTTCAAATTTACCTGCTTCGAGTATGGCATCTCCTGCTGGAGAAAAATGGTAAATATCATCCGCTAACGACAACGCCACATCGCTGCTCATAAAAGCTCCGGAGTCGTTAAGCCCGTCACCGGTCATGAGTACGGACTTTCCATCTCTTTTTAATTGGGATATAAAGTCCTTTTTGTCTTGTGGTTTCTGGTTGAAATGCAGTTTGTCTGCATCAAAGAGTTGAAGCAGATTTTCCCTTTCAGAATCATTATCGCCGGATAGCAAATAAAGTGTGTATTTGTTTTGTAGTTGCTGAATGACCTTGTTAATTCCTTTACGGTATTTATTACCAATTTTAAAATGACCTTTAAGCTTTCCATCGATTGAATAGTACACTGAAGAAGTATCAGGATTCTTATAGGAGTTAACACTCTCATCAACATATTCAAGTGCTCCTAATTTAATTTTGTGGTTATTAATGGAAGCAAAAATTCCCCTACCTGCAACTTCTGTATACCCAATAGTTTCCATTATTTTTTCATCAATATAAAACGAACTGATGGCGTTGCTTAACGGGTGGGTTGATTGACGTGCCAAACTCACAGCCATTGATATTTCATCAGCACTTAATTCTTCTCCGACATATTTTACACTGCTCTCTTCGGGTTGAGTCAGGGTGCCGGTTTTATCAAAAACAATAGCATTTATATGGGTGAGCCGTTCAATGACTTCTGTATTTTTGATATATAATCCATTTTGACCAAAAATGCGCATGGTACTACCAAATGTAAATGGAATTGATAATGCCAGCGCACAGGGACATGCTACGATTAATATGGACGTAAGAACTAATAGTGCTGATTTAAAACTATCCATATAGAACCAATATATAAATCCAGCTAAAGCAATTAAAATGATTGTCAATGTAAATTTACCACTAATTCTATCTACTATTGAAGTTAGGGATTTGGGGTTGGTTTCTGATTTTTCACTTTGGTTCCATAATTGAGTCAGATGACTTTGAGCAACTTCAGTATTTACTTGAATAGTGATAGCTCCACCTGTTTGTACACCTCCGGCATATAAAAACTCATCCTTCAGTTTTATAATGGGAGCAGATTCTCCTGTTACAAAACTATAATCTATGAGAGCATTTCCTTCTACCAAAGTAGCATCTGCTGGTATGAGTTCCTTATTTCTTATGAGGAGGTAGTCTCCTTTTTTTACTTCCTCTAACAATATACTTTCTTCTTTTCCATTTATGCGTGTTACTGCAACAGGGAAATAGGATTTGTAATCACGATCAAAAGCCAATGCCTGATAAGTTTTCCCCTGATACCATTTACCCAAAAGTAAAAAAAACAGAAAACCAGAGAGACTGTCGGAATAGCCGGGACCAACACTCAATAATACTTCGTAACTGGTTACAAAAAACAGAGCCAGTATACCAATGGCAATAGGTAAATCAATATTTACGATTCTTTTTTTTAGGTTTTTAAATGCCGAAATCAAATAGTCGCTCCCACTATAGAATACCAATGGAATGGTTAAAACATACATTAAATAGTAAAGGAAAACACCAAAAGATCCTTCAAGTGCTTCGCCATTAAAATATTCAGGCAAGCTGTAAAGCATCACATTACCAAATACAAAACCTGCCACACCAATCTTATAAAGGAGTTTCTTATTTTGTGTTTTGGAGTCTTTTTTATCGTCTAGATTCTGAAGAGAGATATCTGGTACATAATGGATCGAAGCCAGTAATTCAACCAATTGACGAAGTGAAATGATGTTTGTATCAAAACTTACGGTATATTTTTTCTGTACAAAATTTACGGTGGCATACTTCACCCCATCATTTAATTTGTGTAAGTGCTCCAAAAGCCAAATACAGGAAGCACAATGTATGGATGGAATGTAAAGGGTAACCTTTGCAATGCCGTTGTCGAAGAATTCATAAAGTTTTGTTTTTACTTCTTCATTATCAAGATAGGCATATTTACTTTGATGAGCTACTTCATTGAGTTTAATACCTGGCTGTTTTTGAAACTGATAATACTGCTGCATCTGATTGTCGTTTAACAATTGATATACAGAGCTGCACCCTGTACAACAGAATATTTCATCATTCCAAATTACCGGATGTTTACCGCAATCGGCTCCACAATGTATGCATTTGTTGTCGGCCATTTTTAGTCAAGTATAAAGACAAAAGTATAAAGATTAACAACGAATTGAAATCAAGTGCAATAGAATTTTAGAAAAGGGTTTCTTTTATCTGTTTCATTGAAAAGTCAGGATAGCCAGAGTAAAAAGAAGTACTCAAATTATAGACATGTACAATCATTAGTCTAGGTTTTCATCCGTATGGCAACATGAATTTTCAATAGCAGCTTTAGGGTGAACCTGGGTTTGCTGCATATGCATTTTAGGGTGAAGTTTTTTTTCAGGAGGACTAAGGTAGGGGATGCCCAGGCTTAAACCGCGTAAAATAAATATGAAACCAATAATTATTACCATTACAGGTATAACTTTGTTTATTTTATTTCGGACAGTCATACTTACCAGATTACCAACAATAGAGATGCCCAGCATGAGTGG
This sequence comes from Marinilabiliaceae bacterium, assembly GCA_050290065.1. Lineage (GTDB taxonomy): Bacteria > Bacteroidota > Bacteroidia > Bacteroidales > Marinilabiliaceae > Saccharicrinis. The sequence continues at coordinate 13,518 of JBNKGY010000057.1, read as the reverse complement.
TAAAGTTCCTAATCCAAATAGAATCATGAAAATGGTTCCTATGGTTACATTACCTGTCCCAATGGCACCCGCAATAGCCATGTAAACCAATCCGCATGGAAGTAATCCGTTTAACAATCCAATAAAGAAAAGGCCACCAAAAGATTTTTTCACGAACAGTTTTTGTATTCCTTTACGAACCCACCCTGCTATGGGGATGTTTCCTCCATTGATGTTTTTAAAAAGAGATGGAAGTAATACAGATATAATCATTAATGAACCCATAATAACGGAAACCCATTGCTGAAATCCAACCAGAGAAAGTCCCTGACCAATAAAGCCAAAGAATGCACCCATGAATCCATAAGTAACCGTTCGACCTAAGTTATACAATATTCCGCCACCGACTTTAGTAATAACACGATTCCCATATAAAGGTAGACTTATTGCAATGGGACCACACATACCCGCACAGTGAATGCTTCCCATTAATCCTAAAATAAAACCTGACAATACAATTTCCATACTGGTTATTTTACCATAAAATCCTTCATAATCATATAATTTTGTTCTGCCATTATCCATGAAACAGACACTTTATATCTTCCGGGAATTAACTTGTCCTTACCCAATAAACTAATACTTTCATTCTCCGCTAATTTAAACGTAATATCATTTTTCTTTCCGGAGGGACAATAGAAATACACTTCTTTATTTGATGTATTTTGCATTAAGGAAGGAGCAATGGTGATTTGAACCCCCTTATCCGTATTAATCAATGAAATGCTGTCTTTATACATCGCGGAACGTTTGTTTAATTCCATGTGTTTTGAGTATTCAGCTCCTTGTTTGTAATAATCCTTTACTACCAAATCATTGTTTTCTCCAAGCGTAAAAATAACAAAGGAAATAATCCATGTTAAAAAGATTGCAAAAAATATAATGATGGCATGTCCCCATGTGAATTTCATATATTTATAATTTAGTAAAACTCTGATAACCAATGCAAAATTTAATCATGCACCTGTGTGTATTTGCTCTGGCTATGCCAGTTTCATATGTTTTTATTTAAAATATCAAGTATTGGTGTTAACCAACTATATTAAATGAATTTTAATATTCATTTTTTGGGAGAAATAAAACTAGCGGTTGCACTATCATGAATTTGATCATCAAAGTAAAATCCTAATTCTACAGGTGTGTTTTTCAGTCGAATCTTTTCTTTGGCAACTTTGATAACAATAACACCATCAAAACTACCATTTTCTTTAAGAACAATGGGATCTTCAGCTAAAAAATAACTTGCGCCTGCAGGTTTTAATATTTCTATATGAATCAATTTATCCTTTTCTGTTTTATTCACAATATTTAGCTGATAAATATTAGAGATGCTATCATTTCCGGTATCCTGAAAAATTGTTCCCGGCATTCTTAATAGCGAAGTATCAATAGGAGTGCGTCGCGAAAGGGTAATGATCAATGCCGTTAACAATATTATTAACACTCCGGTATAAGCATAAGTACGCAAGTTTTTAATGCTGCTTTTCCCTGTCTCCAGGCCATAACTAGACGCATAGCGAATTAAGTTTTTAGGTCTTTTGATTTTCTTCATTACCAGATTGCACTCATCAATACAAGCGGTGCAATTTACACATTCTAACTGAGTACCATTTTTTATATCAATACCTGTTGGACAAACCGAAATACAGGCGCCACAATTAATACAATCACCCGATTTTTGTGAACCGCGGGGTTCTCCTCTTTTATAATCGTATGCAACAGTTATGGATTTTGAATCTAGTAAAACGCCTTGCATTCGTCCGTAGGGGCAAAATAAGGTACATACATTTTCACGCAATTGAGAATATATGTAATAATATGCTGCAGTTACCACAAACATGGCTGTATATACTTGCCAATATTGGGAAAACGATCCTCTCCATATAGTTGCGAGCCCCTTATACCCGGTAAACCACATTATAAATACATTGGTAAAGAATAAGGTAACCAGAATATAGATGAAGTGCTTAAATGATTTTTTAACAGGAGATAGCTCTTTATAAACCTTATTTCTATAATTTCCGTGAAAAAGGTATTCGATTCTTCGATAAACCATTTCCAGGAATACTGTATGAGGACAAGCCCATCCACACCAAAATCGACCAAAAACAACAGTGAAAAGTACTATGAATACGACCGTAACAGCCATTATTATGGCCATGATTTCTGTATCCTGAGAATAAACAGTTATACCAAACAGATGGAATTTGCGATTGATGACATCCAGTAACATAAAAGGATGATTCCCAATTTTTATGATTGGGGCGAGTACAAAGAACAGTAAAAGGAAATAGGCAACAATAGATCTTCTAGTGTACCATTTCCCTTTGGGTTGTCTTGCTAAAATCTTCTTTCGTTTTCCTTTTTCATCGATATTATCAGGACGGTCACGAAATGTTTTTAACCTTTCTTCTGGCATTTAATTATTGATGTGATATGTAAACAATATCCCTGACAAGAAGTTGATTCCTGTCAGGGATTGATAAAATTTAAAATAAATCAGCTATTAAGATTTGTTTATTTACATTCTTCTCCTTGAGGGTCTTTAGGATTTTCAGGTGAAGATCCAACCAAATCATTTAGAATATAAATTGCTACGTATTTAATTTCCTCTTCGCTCATCATGCTTTTATAAGGAGTCATTCCCTTAGTAGGTCTACCATTTGAAATAACCCCCATCAAATCAGCTTCAGCGCATCCGTTGATCCAAAAATTATCGGTTAGATTTGGACCGATATTATTTCCTTCACCTGAAGCGCCATGGCAGGCCATGCATGCATTCTTTACATATAAAGCCTTGCCTTTTTCTGCTATTTCTGCAATGCTTAATTCAGGCATGTTACTTTGATTAGCTGCCTTCATTGCTGCCTTTTCAGCTTCAAATTCTTTTACTGACTTGGCATACTCACTGGCTTGATCCTTTTCATTACCCGGATACCCAAAATAATGAACAAGGTAAAACAGAGAAAATCCCACAGTAACCAAAAATAGGGCGGTTATCCAAAATGGAGCTGGATTGTTCTGTTCTTTAATTCCATCGTATTCATGCGATTCAATGTCGTCGTGGAATTCTTGCGGGTCTATATTGTTATCTTGACTCATAATTAATCGTTTGAATTATTTTGCTTACCATCATCAGATTCATTGTCATCCTCCAAAATGGCGTTTTTATATTGTACTAAATCTTTTTTAGGTGTTTTTATGGTACGATATAGTATGACTATAAATAAGGAGATAAAAATAGCTATCCCTATAATGTAATACCATTGAATACCATTAACATCCTTCAAAACATCACTTACAAAATTCATAGCTTCCTGTTAATCTTCAACACCTGAAATATCTTTACCTAACTTATGTAAGTATGCAATTAAAGCAATTACTTCTTTTGTAGGTTCTACTTCAACACCCGAAGCTTTTAAGTCTTCAACAATTTTGTTTGCTTGAACTTTGTATGCTTCAACTGCTTTTTCATCAAAACCTTCTGCATATGGAACCCCTAATGTTTGCATGGCTCGTATCTTCTTGGGAACCATATCTAAATCCACCTCATTTTCAGCAAGCCATGGATAAGCTGGCATGATTGATTGTGGATTCATTTCAAGAGGTTTCATGAAATGGTTATAGTGCCAAACTGCCGTTTTATAGGTAGTAGATCCTGCAATGGTAAAATCCCCCAGGTAACCGGCACGTGATAAATCAGGACCTGTCCTTCTGGAGCCCCATTGAAATGGGTGATCATACACAAATTCTCCAATTTTTGAATATTCTCCATAACGGTCAGTCTCCCAGCGTAAAGGTCTTATTTGCTGTGAGTGACAGTTGTAACATCCGTTTGATATATATAAATCTCTACCTGTTAATTCAAGCGGGGTGTAGGGCTTAACGGATTCTATCTTTGGAATATTAGATTCTACTTTTAATAGAGGTATAATTTCAACAGCACCACCAATTAATACTGCGATAAATACGAACACCGAAAATCTTACTCCTCTTCTTTCTAACCATCGATGAACCGTTTCTCCCCCCAGATTTCTCTTTTTAGTATTGACAAGAGCAGGGGCTTCTGTTTCCTCATCAGCAACCATTTGTCCTGCAGCAATGGTTTTAACAATATTGTACAAGAACATCAGAAAGCCAACAAAAAATAATACTCCTCCAACAATTCTGAATGCATACAATGGTAATATTTGTATGGTTGTCTGTAAAAAGTTAGGATAAGCCAGTGATCCTGTTGGAGTATATTCTTTTAGCATTAACCATTGAGTAATAGCCGCCCAATATAACGGAATAGCAAACATTAAAATACCGAGTGTTCCAACCCAAAAGTGTGCATTGGCAAGTTTGGATGAAAAGAGTTTAGTCTTAAATAAACGGGGAACCAACCAATAAAACATACCAAAGATTAATCCACTATTCCATCCCATACCAGCAATATGTGTATGAGCAATGGTCCAGTCGGTAAAGTGACTGATAGAGTTTACTGTTTTAAGTGACATCATAGGTCCCTCGAAAGTTGCCATTCCATAGGCAATTAGAGCAACCACCATAAATTTCAGATCAGCCCTGTCACGTACCTGATCCCATGCACCTCTCAAAGTTAATAGTCCGTTTATCATACCTCCCCATGAAGGAGCAATTAGCATTACTGAAAATGTAACTCCCAATGCTTGCAGCCAATCAGGCAATGCATTATACAGCAGGTGGTGTGGACCAGTCCACATGTATATAAAAATCAAAGTCCAAAAGTGAATAATCGACAATTGGTATGAATATATAGGCCGATTTGAAGCTTTAGGTAAATAGTAATACATTAATCCCAGCCATGGAGTTGTTAAAAAGAAGGCAACAGCATTGTGACCATACCACCATTGAACTAGTGCATCCTGAGCTCCTGCAAAAATCGGGTAACTTTTTGTAAGAGAAACAGGGATTTCTATTGAATTAACAATGTGAAGGATGGCTACACCTAAAAAAGTGGCCAGATACCACCAAACAGCTGCGTATATATGCTTCACTCTGCGTTTGATGATGGTTCCTATCATGTTCCAACCAAATAATACCCATGATATTGCTATCAGGATATCAATAGGCCATTCTAATTCAGCATATTCTTTACCTGTAGTAATCCCCATAAAGAGAGTAAGAGCGGCTAAAACAATAATCAACTGCCAACTCCAGAAATGAACTTTACTTATGATGTCGTTAAATAATCGGGCTTTTAAAACTCGTTGTAAAGAATAATAAATTCCCGCAAACATGGCATTACCAATGAAGGCAAAGATTACTGCATTGGTATGAATAGGTCGAACTCGTCCGAACGAGGTGTACTCGAGTTCCAGATTAAACCACGGAAAGGCCAGCTGAAGCGCTGCCAATAATCCTACTATCAATGCAACTGCTCCCCAAACAATGGTGGCTATTAAAAAGCATCTGACAATCGCATTATCGTATTTAAATTTTTGTATCTCCATTATATATAAATATGATTCATGTATTTGTTATTTACTATTGATTGAGAAATATGAAACCTGAAGAAGGATTTGTGTTTATTTACTTTTCTGAATTCTTGTTTATAATATTGTCCTTCTTTTTTTCTCCTTTCTCTGTACTTTCACCTTCAGCATTGTTTGTGCTCTCTTGATCATCCTCGAAAAGAATTCTTACAGAAGGTGAATAATTATCTTCATACTGTCCCGATTTAACAGCCCAAATAAACAGCCCCAGAAAAAATAGTGCAGCCAATAAACTAACGCCAACTAATAAATAAAGTATGTTCATTATTCAGGTGCAAAATACAGGATTGTTATTAAATTAGTTTTTCTTCTTCATTGATAGGTTCGTTGCCGAGTGAAAATATTCTTTTAACAGCAAACAAAACGTAAAAAATGAAGGCCCATACTGTAATCACAGAGCCTGTATATCCTATAAGTACCCAGAATGGTGCTTTTTGAACCACATTCCACATCGCTCTTTTTTCATTTAAAGGCGGATGGTTGTTTTCCAAACCAATTGGTAATGTTTTTTCAGCTTTGATATTGCCATATACATCCGGGTCTTTAAACAAAGCAATAAGATTAACATTGCCTAGTGTATCACCCGGTATTTCATTATTCCATGAGAATGTGGCTATCCCTTTTTTATTTGTTGCTTTAGCCTCTCCAATAGGGAGTTTACCAAAGTACTTTTTGGCAAATAATTTAACTTCAACTCCACCTACAGGGTTAACATCATCATTTAACTTACCGGTAAGTACAACTTCAATAGCATTTTTATCCTTGTTAAAATTAATGTCCATGGCCAGTTCTGTTCCTTCTGGGATATTTGTTTCTATTTTCTCAGTAACTTCCTGAACATAGTTAGGATTGAATGTACGCACATAAGCAATTACATTCCAAATGTCAGCTTTGCTTAAAGCACTTTTAAACGATGGCATGGTTACCCTACCTTCAGCAATTTTGTAGAATAACTCACCATCGGTATTCGATTGGTATTTTTCTCCGGCAGGATCACCAGGAGAAGGTACCATCTGTAATGGATTGTTTTCTCCAGGTGTACCGTGGCAGCTAATACAATTTTTATTGAATACCTCACTGCCCGATTTTTCCATGGCTTCGGTGAATTCTACAGTACTCAGTTTTTCTTTCTGATCCTGAGGCACCAGCCAGGCGTTTTGTGCTGTACTATTTATAACAGCACAAAAACATATGGATATTATTAATACATATTTTCTCATTGCACTGTTTTTATATGATTTTAGTTTTCTTTTCGTCTTTGTCATCGTGCTCTTCAGCCATTTCCCAAATGGGTATTACAGGGAATAATTTTGATAATACAGAAATAATCATGACTCCCATAATAATAGATCCTAAAGTGACCATTGTTTCAATGATAGTGGGTTGATACACCACCCATTCATGAGGTAAGTTTTGTACTGGTAAAAATGGATGTTCCATAGTAGGAATTACTATGATATAACGTTTTAACCAAGCTCCGATTAATACTAATATCGAAATAATAAATAGCGGAACTGGTTTTCGGAAAGGTTTCCATAATAGTATTATCATTGGACCGATTAAACCGAATATCTGGGAAAACCAAAACATGATTGCATGCTTACCTGCGAACAATTCATAAATGTGAACAGCGTCAAATTCCTTCATTTTATAGGCCGGAACGATAAATTCATTCAGGTTGAAATAAAAGTAAATCACACATACAAATTCAAGAAGTTTACCCATCTTGTTAAACAGCTCATCATCAAAGTATTCTCTTAACTTATAGTTGTTTCGAAAGAAAAACACAGCAATCACAACAGCTGCCATCCCGGTTACAAAAGCACCAGTTAAAAAGTAAGGTCCAAAAATCGTACTATCCCATCCCGATCTGGAGTTTACAGCCAATAACCAGGAGGTTACTGTATGAATGGCAAATGCAGTTGGAATTACCAATATTAAAAGCAATCGGGTTGCTTTAAATAGTATTTTATATTGCCTTGGGTGATGTGTCCAGTTGAATGACAATAGTTCATATAACTTCTTTTGCCATTTAGGCATGGTATCAATTCTTCCTCGGGCAATTGCCAAGTCAGGAATAAGAGGTAGTAAATATAGCAAAGTGCTTATTACTAAATAGGTGGTAACTACGGTTACATCCCAAAGGATAGGTGATTGCACCCTTCCGTAAATAAATACATTAAGTAGTCTTTCGGGACGACCCATGTCAGATACTATTACAATTCCTGCTACAGCAGCAAATGCTACAGCAATAATTTCTGCAATTCGGCTAATAGGTGTTATCCATTTATACCCTAGTAAACCTATTACTCCACTAATAAGCATACCTACCAATGCAGTTGCTACAAAAAATACGAAGTTGGCAATGTACATACCCCAGCTTACCATGTCGCGCATTCCGGTAACTACTAATCCTTTTTGGTACTGAATGCTATAGGCATAAATACATGCCAGCAGGGCCACTGTTAAAAACGACATCCAAACCCTGTAGGCATTATTAAAGCCTAATGGTTTTAAAACATCGCTGGCAATTTTATCCAACTTCTGTTTGTTAAATTTAATGTTATGTCCGGACATATTTTTAGATTTTGGATTTAACTATGATGACTTTCTGGTTTTTCAGGTACGTCAAATAAACGGTCTTTTGGAGGAAGGTAGTAAACACGTGGTTTTGTGCCTAATTCTTCCATTAAGCGATAAGCTGCGTTTTTTTCAAGCAATTCACTCAAAACCACGGTTTCTCTTGTGGTACCATTGGTTACCGCATTTTCATTTTCATCTCCAAAATAAAAAACTCCGTTAGGACATGCACGAACACAGGTAGGTAATTCACCATCTCTTAAACAATCAGCACTAAATAAACATTTGGTTATGGTACCTTTTTTCTGTGGTACGTTCATTTCAACATCATAAGGCATTGGTTCTTCTTTGTATAACTGAGCCTGGAATGGTTCTTCCCAGTTAAATACCCTTACAGAGTATGGACAGGCAGCCATACAAAAACGACAGCCTATACAACGTTCATTATCAATTAAAACAATGCCATCTTGTCTTTTAAAAGTGGCATTAACCGGACAAACCGAAACGCAAGGAGGGTTATCGCAATGCATGCATGGTTTTGGCATATTATAAGGAGCCGATTTTGGATTATCCTGCATTACCAAGGTATTAATATGGTATTGATATGGGTGCAAATGATGGTGCTCCTGACATCCTTTTACGCATTCACGTGCGTTTCGACATTTAGCCAAATCAATTACCATTACCCATCTTTTTCCTTTTAGGCCTACACGGCCACGCGACTGTAATATCTCAGTATCAAGTTTAACATCCTGAACCTGGCTTTTAGGAATTTCTACCAGCCTGTTATCTGATGTTAATACCTTTACGCATTCATCTTCCGTATTTTTAACTGAACTGAACCCTGATGCAACAGCTCCGGTTGTAGCAGCGGCTCCAATAAATCCTAACTTTCGCATAAAATCCCTTCGGGAATTTATACTTTTCTTTTTTGGGGATTCATTCGACTTTTTAACTTGATGCGAACTCATGATAGTGTATTTATTTTAATGGCATTATAATTTTTTCACTACATTATACTTATTTCGGTAATGCGATGCCGAATATATATATTTTCTACTTTTAATTTACTTTAATAACTATTAACATGAACATTTAGTAGCTAATTTAAAAGAGGTCTTAATAAAAAGTAGAAAACTTATTGGAAAATGTAAAATGATAATTGAATGTAAAATCTGTTTCATAAAGGCATCAGGCAGCTGTTTTATGGTGATTTTATATTCGCCAATTAGTGAACTGAGTAATAGTTTATAATTGATATGATTGTTTTTGTATTAAGGTTGTTAGGTGTGAATTACCCTTTTAAGAAATTATAGGTTTCTTTTGTTAAGTCATCAATATCTAACATCATTAAACCATCTAATGAATTGTTAAAATTCGGATAAACATTAAAGCTAATAATCCGGGCATTTTGCTTAATGTATTGCTTAAGTAATACCGATATTTTCAGATAATCAGGTTATATTCCCGAAATAAATATATTAAGCTTTTGTAAATCACCTTTGTTATTATTTCTTCAAAAGGATTCAAATCAATAAATGAAGATGCCAAAGGTTTTATTTCTTTCAGATAGAAATTGACCAATACTTTGAAATGAGGGTATAGTTGCTGCCAGATTTTAATCATGATAATTCCATCCCCAAAACCCAATGGATGATTGGTTATGATTAAAAAAGGTCCGGTTTTTGGTGTTTTTTAAGCTCTTTTTTTGGTAGATTTATGGTACCTAACGGTTTAGCACTAAGATCAGTAATACCGAATAAAATTCAAAATGCTACTTCTAGTTCACTTTGTTCCTAAAGTAGCTTGAATTCAGCCCGGCATTACACCGGCGCATTGATAATTTTAATTGGTATAATAGCTTAAGTAGAGGTGGTTTGCGATTGCTTGGTATACTTAATTAAATCATTAATTCTGTCGATTTTTAAATATTTGAAAAGTAATTTTTGTGTCGTTGGAATTTTGAATGAAAGCAGGCTTGAAATATCAAGTTGTTCTTCTGTAATTTCTTTCATTCATAAGGAAAATCTAAAAGGTGTTTTAATACTAAGTAAAAGCAGACTCTTCAATGTTATGATTATGCGCTTTTAAAATTGATGAGATAATCCAGTTTGTGTCATCATAGTAATTTACCGGAATAATGTCATTGTTTTTGATCCAATCTTTAAAGCTATTTACATTAATCTCATTTAACGAAGAATAAACCTGAACTCCCATTGATTTGAGCATTTCTGCATTTAATTGTTGTTCGTATTGCCCAATCATGGGGATCACACACAGTTTTTTCTTTAAAAATAAAGCTTCTGCCGGAGTTTCAAATCCCGCATTACAAAAGACTCCTTTTGATGAAACCATACTTTTCACAAAATCATTTTTATCAACGGGGCTAATTTTTATGTTTTTGTATGTAAATGGTTTTTGATTGTGTTTTGAAAATACCTCCCAGTTTACCTCATTAAATTGTTTTAAGAAATCTATAATGGCTTCGTCGGAATAAGAAGGTAGGTATACCGTGAAATGATTTTTAACTTCAGGTGTTAAGGCTCTGATATCTCTTCTGATCACTGGTGTGAAAACGTCCTCTCCTAGACTTTTAAAATGGAAGCCATAATTTTTATGTGTAGGAGCATAATATTTCAATATTAATTTGCCAAACACGCTTTTCTTTACTGGTTTAGGGGCATTTTTGTGCATTACACTGGATTGATGAGATACTCCGATGCATTGTTTTGATTTAAGCTTGCAGGCCCAAGCTGTAACCGGTTCAAAATCATTAATTACCAAATCGTATTTATGAACCGGTATTTTTAATAATTCGTAAATTAAAGTTGATCAGACTAAAATTCCTAATACTCTTAAACAGTTCAATGCCGCCATTCTTTCCAAAAATGAAGCTGGCACCATGCAATCTGTATTTTATTTCCCATGGTAGTTGAATATCGGTTTGATTGCCACTGAGAGCAATGTCAACTTTTCCGTGTTTTTTTAGAATTGGGATAATTTCCAGAGATCTGGTTACATGTCCGTTCCCTGTTCCTTGTATGGCGTAAAGTATTTTCATCTGAAAAGAGTAATGTTAAAACAAAAGATTAAATGATTTCATTCCTTACCAGTGGTGATACTAATCGTTGATAACTTCCTGAAACATGGTTTTAAATAGGACTTTATGTGATTCCAGGAAGTAATCATTGGGATCGGGATTATCATCATCGGAATTGCTATTTTCATTTTCTTTAGGGTTAAAATGAATAAGCTGCCAATCATTATCTTCAAATTCGAGAGCTGTTAAATTCTCCACCCAATCTCCAGAGTTCAAATAGATCACTTCGCCATTTGAATTCTTAATCATTTTTTTTGCTGGCCAGTGTATATGTCCGCATATGGCATATTTGTATCTTTTTTTAATGGCTATTTCTGCAACAGTTTGTTCAAACCGTGTGGTTGCATCTGTTCTTTGGGTCTTTACCATTCTTTTAATATCTCTTGACAGCGAAATTCGTTTCTGACCCAGGAGTGATAAAAATGCATTAACCATTTTATTAATAGCAGTTAATAGGGCATAGCCTGTGGCGCCTAATTTGGCCAACCATTTTGAGTGGTGCATCACAACATCAAAGGCATCGCCATGAAATATCCATGTTTTGGCTCCGTTTATTTCCAATATTACTTTGTTGGCAATGGTAAGATTACCTAATGATAAACCTACAAATCTTCGTAAAGCTTCATCATGATTTCCAATAATATAGTGTATCTCTGTTCCTTGCTCCATCATTTTAATAATTTGGCGCAGAACCTTTAATTGTGGTTTTGGAAAATAGGATTTTGAAAATTGCCAAATGTCTATGATATCGCCATTTAGTATCAATTTTTTAGGTTGAATTGTTTTTAAATATGCTAATAACTCCTTTGCTTTACAGCTTCGTGTTCCCAGGTGCATGTCAGAAATGACAACTGCGTACAGTTCCTTAGGGTTTTTCTTTTGAGTTGCTTTCATTTTTTATTCTACTATAACAAAAGCAAATATATCGTACCAGGGCAAACTAGCTTATGAACTGAATGCAAAGAAAATGTGAAATTTTCTGCTTACGTTAAATTAATGTTGTGTGGTTTTATAATGATTGATAAAGATATTGTTGTGGAACGCTAGTTTAATATAAGTCTATACTACCATTGATTCTATAATTGTTTTTCAGGAAATCAGATTCTGTTGCCAATATGAATGTAAATTATATACAAAAGGAATTTGCCATACCTTCAGTTTTAACCAGATTTCTTCGGTTTGCTACCACATATGATTCATGATTTCATTTGTGTAATGAAGTTAAAGCCATTTCTTTGTATTCATATTATTAATCCTCTTTGTTGTAATCCAATTTTTTGGATTCTGAACACTTACTAAAGTATCTTATAATTATTTATTTAGCTTTAATAAAGTTTTTATAGTGTGCTTAGGTATTTTTTAATAGTACTTGAGAAAAAACTCAGTTTTTGATAAGAAGAGAATAAGAAGGTGACCTTTGTAGTTTTAAAAATCAGGAGTTTATTTTCATAAATGACTTTTTTTCAAAACAAGAGTGACAAAATTATTGTATTTTTTGCATAGACTCAATAAGATAATTGAATAAATAGTTTTAGTTGTTGATGATAATGTTGTTTCATTGCTAATAAATAAAATATCTACCCATATGAAAATTGTATATACGCTTATTGTATTGATAATTGGTTGTATTTTAGCCATTCAGGGAAGTATAAATACACAACTTACAACCTTTTTAAAGCATCCCTTACAAGGAGCATTGGTTAATTTTGCAGTTGGCACTGTTTGTTTAATAGGATTAAATTTTCTTTTCAGAACATCATTACCTGATTTTTCTCATGTAAAAACAGCGCCTTTTTATCTTTTCATGGGAGGGTTATTAGGTGCTGTTTTTGTATCATCTGTCATATTTTTCATCCCAAAAATTGGTGTAACAACGGTATTGGCAGCTTCTATTGCAGGTCAATTAATTGCTGCGAGTATTATTGATCATTATGGATATTTTGGCATTTCCATTCATCCGATTAGTACCGGTAAAATCATAGGGATTCTTTTACTTTTATCGGGTATTTTCTTAATTCAAGAATATTAATCCTGAGTTCATGTGTATTTTTGATGCCCCAAATCATAAAAGGTTATTTGTTTCGGAAATCCTTTAACTGCCAATGAGCCAGAATCTCCATAACACAAAAATAAAAACTCATCCCAAGAGCATACAGGATGCTTTTGATTAGTTTTAACCCGGATTCATAAGACAGTTTTTACTATATAGTGCCTGTCCATAAAGTCAGGTGTTTGGATTATAAAGTTTAAATACAAGGCGTGTGAAAAATTCAAACCGCAGTA
>JBNKGY010000056.1:0-20105 GCA_050290065.1 Marinilabiliaceae bacterium | reverse complement strand
TTTCGAAACAAATACGACGATAAAGAAGCTATCCAGGGAACAAATAAAACCAATCCAGGAAAAAATAGCTCCTACCTACATTTAAGTAGGAATGGGATTATTAAAAATGTATCTCCTGAATTTTGCACATTAATAGGTCATAATATTTCTTCATTAAAAGGAGGAAATATTAAATTAATCATTGATAAAAAAGGATATTCTGATTTTGAAGATGCTTTTGAACAACTATCTGCAGAAACCCCTTTTGCCCAGGCAAAAATTAAACTTATCACCCGCAATAATCGGTTCATTAATACAGAAATATTTTTAACGCTTACATCATTAAAAGATGGAGCCCCCATTTTTGCCATTTTCAGAAAATCAGGTATTCATCAAAACAAATATGATAACTTATTTGAAAAGAATGAAAAACTAAGAATCCTTGCTGAAAATACAAATCATGTACAATTACTTTTCGATACCGACTTAAAGTGTCAGTATCTTAGCCGGAGTTGTTATGCACTTACCGGATACAAATATCAGGAATTATTAACAACAGATTTATATACACTAATCCATCATAACGATTTTAATCTTGTTTGGGAAACACTCAATTATCCAAATACTGAGGTAGAAAATACAATTGTCTTTAGAATTAAGCATAAAAAAGGTAACTATATATGGGTTGAAGCAAGAATAAAAAAGATTTTTGATGACTTTAACTCTATTACCCATTATGCCATTTATATACATGATGCAACCAGGCATATAAAATTTGAAAACCAACTTCAAAAAGCCAAGGAGGAGGCAGAATCTGCAAACAAACTTAAATCAGAATTCTTAAGTTCTATTTCACATGAATTCAGAACTCCATTAAATGCCATCATTGGTTTCTCAAGAATAATTGCAGAATCCGCCACAGACAAAATTTTCAAAACATACACCAACTGCATTGAGAAAAGTGGTAACCAGCTTCTATCCATGGTGAATGATTTATTAAACTATTCTAAACTAGAAAAGGATGATATTACTTTATCCCTTAAAAAGGTTGAAATAAAAAGCTTTTTCGATAATCTTTATGAAAAAGTTAAAAAAGAAGCAACTTTGGAGCAAAAACAACATATTGAAATCATTGCAGATAGTGATTTATATAAAGGTGATTCCCATTTCAATTCAGATGTTGAGATTCTGAATCAGATTTTTTACAATTTAATTAACAACGCAATTAAATTTACAAATGATGGATATGTAAAATTCGGATGTAAGCCCTATGGCATAAACAATTATGTGTTTTTCGTGGAAGATTCAGGAATTGGCATATCTTCTAAATTTCAGAATAAGATTTTTGATTTACTTACTCAAAAAGATGGTTCATTAACACGCCAATACGGAGGAGTAGGAATTGGATTATCAGTAACAAAAAAACTTATCGATCTTCTTAATGGAGAAATTTGGCTTCAATCAGAAGAAGGAGCTGGTTCAGCCTTTTATTTCACGTTACCTCCAAAGACATTAAGAAATGTTTAAATCTAATTTGATATATTAAAGTGTAATAAACAGTGATATTTTAAATTCAACCAAAGTTTTATATTTTTGTTGACATATAATCTTTGCTACATAATATTATGTAGTGAGTTAACTAGCTTATTATGACAGAGGAAATTGAAATATTAATGGAAATGGCAATTGAGAAAATGGAAAAAGCCATTACTCATCTTGAACATGAATTAATGAAAATTAGAGCCGGGAAAGCAAATCCCGGAATGCTCGAAGGTATTTTGGTTGACTACTACGGGTCAATGACTCCACTTCAACAAGTTGCCAATGTAAATACTCCTGATCCAAGAACCATTGCAATTCAACCTTGGGAAAAAGCAATGATTACCCCAATTGAGAAAGCCATATTAGCTGCTAATCTTGGACTAAATCCGGAAAACAATGGTGAAATCATTAGAATTAACGTACCTGCTTTAACAGAAGAAAGACGTAAGGACCTGGTTAAACAAGTTAAAAAAGAGGCTGAAGATGCGCGTATTAGCATACGAAATGTGCGTCGTGATTCCAATGAAGAATTAAAGAAAATGAAAAAAGATGGACTAGCTGAAGATCTTGAAAAGGATGCTGAGGCTGAAGTTCAAAAACTTACTGATAAATTTTCAGCAATTGTTGAAGAACATATTGCCAATAAAGAAAAAGACATTCTTACTATCTAATTAAGAATATACAAATTTATAATATAATTCATTCAGGTGATAGATAATAAAACAAGGGGTTAGCTTTTCTTAGCAACCTCTTGTTTATTTTCATCATTATTCCCAGATTCTTCGCTTGGAACATATTTATGAATAATACGCAATAGATCTTCGTAACTTATTGGCTTAGATATGTAATCATCACACCCGGCAAGTATAGATTTTTCGCGTTCCTCTGACATCGCATAGGCAGTTTGAGCAATCACAGGAACATTTTTATTCATCTTTTTAATTTCCATGGTAGCAGTATAACCATCCATTTCCGGCATTTTTATATCCATCAATACCAAATCAATATTTGCTATTCTGTTGAATATATCTACAGCCTCAGCGCCATTTCTGGCCCATATTAAACTTGCATTGGAAATGGACAAAGCCACTTCAAGATACCTAAAATTATCCTCCTCATCTTCAGCAACCAAAAACGTTTTCCCTTCCCAGTTATATACGTTCTTTTGCTCTTCTCTATTTGGAATTTTTGTGGAATTAGTAACTCTATGGAATGGTATGGTAAAATAAAAAGTACTACCAACTTTCACTTCAGATTCCACCCATATCCTACCTCCCATTAATTTCACCAAATCTTTAGCAATAGACAAACCAATACCTGTTCCTCCATATAATTTCTGACCTCCATCAGTAAATTTTGAAAACCTTTCAAAAATATCACTTTCTCTACCAGCAGGCAAACCTACCCCGGTATCTTTCACATAAAACTGCAGCAGCTCTTCATTTAATAACTCATATCCAAACTCAACAAAACCTCTTTCTGTAAATTTTATAGCGTTCCCAACTAAATTTACCAACACTTGCTTTAACCTCACAGCATCCGTTAACACCATGGTATTTTTATCTGAAATTCCTTCATTCAGATACAATTTTAGGTTCATTTGTCCTCTACGCTGTATATCATCCCAAAAAGAACCCAGAATTTCCTGTAATATATCATGCAAACAAACAGGAGTATTCTTTATTCGTAATTGTCCAGTATCAATCTTTGATATATCAATAATATCCTCAACCAGAGTTAAAAGATTTTTCCCATTAATTTTAATTAAATTAACAAACTCTTCTTTTTCATTGGAACTGATTTCTTTGTGAGAAAGCAAGTTACTAAATCCCAATATTGCATTCATAGGAGTCCTAATTTCATGCGACATATTAGAAAGAAATGAAGTTTTTAAAATGTCAGATTCCTCAGCTTTTATTTTTGCACGCACTAATTTTTCACGTTCAGAACTAAGAATATTCTTATATCTGCGTTCCTTTTCAAATGAAAAATTCATTCCACTTATAAAAGAAACTAAAGGAGACAAAGTAATAATATTGATAACAATAAATAGTACACTAATATTCAGATAGACACTAAATGGTACATCTAACAAAAAAACATCGGTGATAACCGAACTATAATGTAAGAGACCTGCGACTAATAATAACACCGAATTTAATATCACTGAAAAAACACTTGCAGTATATCCCAATAGAATACCTGACAATATGGAATACGCAAATAACATAATCATTCCAAGTGATAACGGACCACTTTGTAAAAATAGAAATCCTCCCAATAAGTATATCGATGTTAATATCCAGAAAGCTCTAAATCTAAACGGGAATACCCTTACTACCGATACAAATAGTGCACTTAAAAAGATAAATGTACTAAAGATGGCTGATATAAAATCCTCCTGCTGTAAAAAGGATACTGTGTAATATAAATAGGCGAGTAACCCAATGGATATAAGAGCAATGGTGAAATAATGAAATATTCGTTCTCTCCAATAAAGGAAACCACTTCCAGAAGGTAAGGATGTTGGCCCTAACCTCCTTCGAATCCATACGTTTAAAACTCTGGCGGTTTTACTTCTTCTTTCCTTTATCATAAAATTTAAGCAGGACTTGAACAATCCTAAGTAACCTTTGTATTTTTAAATCTTCCTAAAAATAGGATTTTCATCTCACAAGAAATTTATTTTAATCAAAAAAAACACGTACTACATCTAAAATATATGAGTATTATATGGAAAAACAAACAATTTGGATTTATATTTTTCCTTATCATATTATTTTCTGCTTAACGGACAATTATTGCAAGCGTTTATGACTTCTTGATTCGAGAAAATTAATTGTCGAAAAGCAATACTTTTATCATTAATCCATACCTTTTTAAAATCCTTATTTTTTAAACTTCCAAACTCATAATCACCATCTTTATCAAAACAACATGGAATAACACTTCCATTCCAAGAAACAACGCACGACGACCAATGTTTCCAACATCTGTTTTTCATTATACCCTTTAGAATAACATCACCTGACTTTTCATCCTTTTTATATCTAGATAATTTACTATTTGAAGGTATCAAATGTATTTTTGAAGCTGGATCATATATTTGAGCTGTTTTAACTTCAACCTTATCTACACCCATTTCGAAGGCTAATTTTATAAATGATTTTATTTGGTGTTCATTGTGCTTAAATGCTAAAAACTGACCTACAATAACAGGAGTACTGAGTCCTAATTCTCGTTTTACTTTCACCAAATTTTTAACACCTGAGAAAACTTTCTCAATATCTCCATTAATCCTATATTTTTCATACACATCCTGGGTAATACCATCAAATGAAATAATAATTATATCCAATCCTGACAAAACAGTTCTTTTAGCAATTGTATCTGTCAGGTAATGTGCATTCGTGGAGGTAGCTGTAATCAACCTTTCCTTTTTGGCTATTGATACCAATTCAAAAAACTGAGGATGCATAAATGGCTCACCCTGAAAATACAAATTTACAAACCAACAAGTAGGAGAAACCTGAACTACCCATTGATGAAATTCAGAGACAGAGACCATTCCCTTTGGTCGCGTAAGCGAACCTGTCCCAGTAGGACATTCAGGGCATTTTAAATTACACAAATTAATGGGCTCAATACTGATTGCCCATGGTAAACCAATTACTTTGGGCTTCTTTAATAATATACTTAATTGATAGGATAAAGCTAATTTAACAAAATTCTTTAATCTTAAAATAGTACATGCTTTTAAATACATTCGAGCATACACAAAAAGTAGCCTTACCTGGTTAGTTTGTTTCAAGAATATTAAATATTTGATCCAGTTGTGGAGATAAAATAATTTCTGTTCTTCTGTTTTTTCTTCTGGCATCAGCCGTTTTTGAGTTATCCAAAGGTATAAATTCACCCCTTCCTGCAGCTGAAATCCTAGAAGCTTCAATTCTATTATTCTGCAATAGAATTCGAATCACAGAGGTAGCACGTTTAACACTTAAATCCCAGTTATCAAGTAAAACCCCTGATTTATATGGAACATCGTCTGTATGTCCCTCAACCAGAATATTAATATCCTTTTTTTGTGCCAACACGCCTGATATCTTTTTAAGTGCCTGAACACCTGCATCGCTAACCTGATAACTACCTGAACCAAACAAAAGTTTTTCTTCCATAGAAACATACACTTTACCATTTTTAATGTGAACGGCTAATTCGTCATCACTGAATCCGGTTAAAGCATCAGCAACAGATTTTCTTAATGCATCCATTAGTGAATCCTTTTCACTTAAGGCCTTCTCTAACTCATTCAAACGCCTATTTCTATTATCCAGCTCAGATTGTAAAACATTCAGACTATTCTGGGCATCGCTAAGATTTTTCTGTTTAATTGCCAATTCTTTTTCAGATTGAATCAAATCATCTTCTCGTGCCTGCAACTGCTCATGTAATGATTGAAGATGAGCCAGTAATTCTTTCGAATCTTTCCCTACATTGCCACCTGTAAACGAATCTAAATATTCACTGTACTGTGCCGATAATTGTTTATTTCTTTTTCTTAGTGACCAGTTTTCTTTAGCCAAACGCATTGTATCTTTTTCAAGCTGTTCTACTAAACCTTTCAATCTATCTATATTAGATTGTAATTCATTATTACTGACTTCTAAATTTTGATTTTCACTCCTTAGCAATTGCATTTCTTCCTTATTCAATTTTTGCTGTTCCTGCAAATCCTGAAACTGTTTTAATGGTACACATGAAAATAACATGAACCCACCTAAAACAATTATAAAATATGAAACTAACTTCTTTGTCATACTAGTACATTTTTTGTAAAATCAACCCAAATATGAATATAATTTTCTTCTTTAAAAACGATACCAAGTCTTTTTTATTATCTAATGCAATCATGCTTCATATTTTTATTCCTTGTAATATATTATATTTGCACCCAACAAATTTTTATCCCAAAATAATAGAATGGAATTAAAGGCGGACAGCTTATTAAAAAAAATAAACAACCCTGACGATCTGAGAAAAATTGATGAGAAAGATTTACCTCAGGTATGTCAGGAATTGAGAGACTTTATAATTGATGCTGTTGCGTGTAATCCGGGGCATTTTGGTGCCAGCCTTGGTGTGGTTGAATTAACAGTTGCCTTACATTACGTTTTTAATACTCCTTACGACAAACTCATATGGGACGTAGGACATCAGGCTTACGGACATAAAATATTAACTGAAAGAAAAGATAAATTCCATACAAACCGAAAATACAAAGGCATAAGTGGATTTCCGAATATATTTGAAAGTAAATATGATGCGTTTGGCGTTGGACATTCTTCCACCTCAATATCTGCCGCATTAGGCATTTCAATTGCAGCTCAAAAAAATAAAGAAAATGACAAGCAGGTCATTGCTGTTATTGGAGATGGTAGCATGACAGCCGGCTTAGCTTTTGAGGGGTTGAACAACCTAAGTTCTTCAAAAGCAAACATGCTTATTGTTTTGAATGATAATAATATGGCGATTGATCCCAACGTTGGAGGATTAAGTGATTATTTACTTGACATTTCCACTTCTCACACTTATAATAAAATCAGAAGTGAAATAATTAAAGGTCTTGAAAAATTAAAAATTACTGGACCTAACGCCAGAGATAAAATTGTTTCAATAAATAATAGTATTAAATCTTTATTAACCAAACAAACCAACATTTTCGAAGGAATGAATATCAGATACTTCGGACCAGTTGACGGACATGACATTAACCATCTGGTAAAAGTATTAAATGATTTAAAAGACATCCCCGGACCAAAGGTTTTACACTGTATAACAAAAAAGGGTAAAGGATTTAAACTAGCAGAAGAAAACCAAACAGCCTGGCACGCAACAGGCACAAAATTCGATAAAAATACCGGTGAAAAAATCGAACAAAAGTCAAATATCCCCAAACCTCCCAAATATCAGGAAGTATTTGGACAAACCATTGTTGAGTTAGCTGAGAAAAATGAGAAAATACTAGGAATTACTCCTGCAATGCCATCTGGTTGTTCGTTAAATATTATGATGGAGAAAATGCCAGACCGGGCATTTGATGTGGGAATAGCAGAACAACATGCAGTTACCTTCTCTGCAGGATTAGCCATTTCCGGTATGATACCTTTTTGTAATATATATTCTTCATTTATGCAGAGGGCTTATGATCAGGTTATTCATGACGTGGCTATACAAAATCTCAATGTTATTTTTTGTTTAGACAGAGGAGGACTTGTTGGTGCAGATGGTGCAACTCACCATGGAATATACGATATCGCATTCTTTAGGTTGGTACCAAATATTAAAATTGCCAGCCCCAGAAATGAAGAAGAGCTAAGAAACCTGATGTATACAGCGCAATTACCTGACATGGGACCATTTGTCATCAGATATCCAAGAGGAATAGGCACTACTACAAAATGGCAAACACCCATGCATAAGTTAGAAATTGGTAAAGGTGAAAAAATCAAGGACGGAAACGACATGGCTTTTATTACTATTGGACCTATTTGTAATAAAGCCTTACAGGTATGCAGAAGGTTGGAAAAAGAAAATATTAGTGTTGCTCTTTATGATTTAAGATTCGCAAAACCTATTGACGAGGATCTGCTTCATGAAATTTTAAAAAAACACAATAAAGTAATTTCGATTGAAGATGGTACAATTATTGGGGGAATCGGTTCAGCTATTGCTGAGTTTATTGTAGAAAATGGTTATTCTGCAAAACTCAAAAAGCTTGGCGTTCCTGATCGTTTTGTTGATCATGGTACACAAACCGAGTTGCAAAGTGAATGCGGTTTTGACAAGCAAGGTATTTATGAAACCGCCAAAAGCATATTGTAAAGAGTCATTCATCAATGAAGAATTTTTTTGTTATTACATTATTAGCAATATCATTAGCCGGTATTTGCTTAAAAACTAATGCTCAGAAACTCACCATCTACGATCAAGAAACAAAGTCACCTGTATCACAGGTTATGGTCTTTGATGAAGACGAATCAACATACTCTGTTTCTGACAAAAATGGCATTGTGGATTTAACACTTTTCCCTAAAAAAAAGTCAATATGGTTCAAGCACCCGGCATATGAACTAAGAAATTTAACAACTGATCAACGCAATAGGAAAAGCATATATCTTGTCCCAAAGATGTTTACAATTGATGAGTTTGTTGTATCGGCAAGCAGATCGCAAGAAAGCAAAAAAGAACTACCATACTTTATTCAAACAATTACCCCCCGATCCGTACAATATAAAAATTCAAGTACATCGGCCGACATTTTAACATCAACAGGCTATGTATCTGTTCAAAAGAGTCAGGGAGGTGGAGGAAGTCCAATATTAAGAGGTTTCGAAGCCAATAGAGTATTGCTTGTTATTGATGGCATCAGAATGAATAATGCTATATATCGCAGTGGTCATTTGCAAAATAGTATAACTATTGATCCGGTAATATTACAAAATACAGAAATACTATTTGGCCCTTCTTCGGTCATCTATGGCAGTGATGCACTTGGAGGAGTTGTCAGTTATATGACCAAAGACCCTATATACTCTTCAGACGATAAAATACATACCAGCTCAGAAGTCCATCTGCAATACATAAGTGCCTCTAATTCCAAAAAATCAAATGTGAACTTTAATATAGGTTCTAAAAAATGGGCCTCTCTAACATCTATTTCATATTCAGATTATGGAGATATTAAAATGGGTGGGAATCGTAGTAATTCTCCTGGTGGCTGGGGGAAAATGTACCATTACGCACAACGCATTAACGGAAAGGACTCCATGCTTATCAATAAAAATCCGAATAGGCAATTATTCACAGGATATAAACAGTACGATTTACTTCAGAAAATAAGTTATCAAATTACTCCAGACCATTCTATATTAATAAATACTCAATACTCAACTTCAAGTAATATTAGCAGATTCGACCAGCTAAATGATTATAAAAATGATCATTTAAAGTTTAGTGAATATTACTATGGACCCCAACAAAGATTATTACTTTCTTTAAAAAATCAATATTCAAAGCCAAACAAATTCTTCAATTCATTAACATCTATCATTGCCTTCCAACAAATTGAAGAATCAAGAAACAGTAGAAAATTTAATTCTTCTGAAAAACTAAAACAAGTTGAGAACATTGATGTTTGGAGTGCTAATTTCGATTTCATTAAAATATTTACTGATAAATCACGAGTTAATTATGGCGCTGAATTATTATATAACGATTTAAAATCATCGGCTAATTTTAAAAATATAATCACCAATATAAATAGCTTCGCGCCCACAAGGTATCCTCAAGGAGGCAGTTACGTTCACACGTACGCTCTGTATTTTAATTATCATACAAGGATTAATTCAAAATTAGACCTAAATGGAGGTTTTAGATTGGGATATTATCACTACAAATCTAAATTTTCAGATGACTTATTAGAACCGCGCATAAAAGATTTAGATAACAGAAACACAGCACCATCAGGCAGCATTGGATTAGTATATCAGGCAAACAACGGCCTGAACTTAAGTGGTGTATTTAACACTGGATACAGGGTTCCCAATGTTGATGATTATGGAAAAATCAGGGCCAAAAATGAAGAAATAAGTTACCCTAACCCTCATCTAAAACCTGAATATGCCTATAACTTTGAACTTTCTGCCACCCAATCCATCAATGATGATTTATTGCTGATTAACCTGACACTTTTTCAAACCTGGTTAAATGATGCAATTGTAAGAACCTATGAAACCAATTATAATACAGACTCTGTCTTATATGATGGTGATATGTATAGAATTGTATCCAATGCAAATGCTCAAAAAGCAATAATAAGAGGATTTTCTGCAGGAGTAAATAGTCAATTACACAAAAACGTGTCACTACAGGCAACTATCAACTACACCTATGGTGCAATATCTAATACCAAAGAACCAATGGGGCACATTACACCCTTATTTGGAAAAATAAATACTACCTACCGAAATAAAAAACTCAGAAACGAAGTATATTTAAATTATCAATTTACCAAGAAACTTCAAGACATGTCACCTTATGGTGAAGATAATGAAGATGAGGGTACGACAGATGGATTCCCCGGATGGTATACTATCAACTGGGCATCACAATACGATTTCAATCGAAACATACAAATCCAGTTTTCGGTAGAAAACATATTGGATATGCATTATAAAACCTTTGCCTCAGGAATTAGTGCTCCAGGCCGAAGTTTTATCATTTCCTTCTCAGGAAGATTTTAACCTGCAATGAGTATAAAAAAACTATAATATAATGAGGGCATAACTAATCAAGCTTCATTTTCCAGGTATCTTCAATATCAATCTGAGTTCTAAAAATAAAATCGAACTCAGATAATTAATCTCCTCAAATACTTTTTATATTTTCTCTAACACATCTTTACATTATTTCTAACACCATTTAACAAATCAGACCAATATTTGATGTTGTTTTAATATACATTTTGTCTTTATGTTAATTACCGTTAAAAATTGAGATATCTGTTAAGTACTGTTACATTCATTAAATCAATGTTACACAAATATGTCATAATCATTACATAACAGCCTATTTTAAAACTTTATATTAATAATACTTAAAAGTCTTAAATACCTACAGATCACATTACAGTTATTCATAATCATTTATATATATTTGAGCTATCAATACATTTAGCATTGATAATATTAAACTAAAACATGAATAATTATGAAGAACAAAATTCAAATTAAAGGCATTGCATTGGGAGTGATGTTTGCCTTGACAACAATGGCATTTGCAGGAGAAGGAGACAAACCTGTTGCTATCGTATCGGTTTTTCCATACTTGAGTACAGATTATTCCATTATCTCAGTAAATAATCTGGCTGAAAAAAGTGGCGAATTTATTATTAAAGATTCAAATGGAGAAGCTTTGCACAAAGAGTATCTTAATAAAACAGATTTTTTTCAAAAAGTAATTAACTTTTCAAACCTCGAAGATGGAGAATATACCATTGTATTAAAAGTAAAAGGCCTTGATGAAATTAAGGAACCATTTTTAATCAAAGACAAGCAAGTTGTTTTGAAAAGCTCTAGTTCTGATGAGGTTTCTAAATTAAAATCCTTTGTGAATATTAAAGACAATCTTTTATACGTAAGTCATTTGGAATTTGACCAATCTGCTTTTAAAATAAAAATCGCAAATGATCTTGGCGAGCAAATATTTGAAAAAAGCATCGATGGTAATAAAGTCTATTCTGGCAAGTTTGATATTTCAAAATTACCAAGTGGAGATTATAAATTAACAATAAATTCAGAGGACAATAGGTACAGTTATGCTTTCAGTAAATAATGATAAAGATGGCCAAGGTGATCAGGTAAATAATCCTGTTTACTCATTATATAAATGTGTATCTCTATAATGATTAAGAGATACACATTTATATATTTACAGACACTGTTATTTTTCTATTTAGAAGTAAGTAAAAATCGATCCATAACCATCAATAATTCCTCCTTCTCTGTTGGCTTTGCAACACAAGCATCAAATGCACCTTCAATCAACCTCTTTCTTTCTCCATTTACTGCTTTTACGGTATGGGCAATTACTGGCAATTCTCTATTTTGATGTTTAATTATTCTTACCAGTTCAAATCCATCTGCATCCGGAAATTTAAGATCCATCAATACCAGATGAATATCTTTTCGATTCTGTAACAGCTTACTGGCTCCAGCAGCAGTTCTGGCAGAAACTAATGTTAAACCGGTTTTTTCTATTAGTTTACGCATTTGTAAATGAGCACTACTATTCTCATCAACCAACAATACTAATTTATTGGGCCAATGATAATTCTTTGGCAATACCGGTTGAGAAAACGTAATGGTTTTTCGAATATTATTTTGATATTTATTCGCTTCTGAATCCATTTCAATGGGATGCGTAAAGAAAAACTCAGCTCCCTGACCTTTCTCTGAAAGTAAGCCTATTTTTCCACCCAATGCATTTACAATTTTTTCACATATTGACAATCCAATACCCGTACCACGATAAATTTGATTTTTACTTTCAGCCGCCTTTCTAAAAGGCTCAAATATTAATTTTTGTTTAGCTTCTGATATTCCAATACCTGTATCTCTCACAAATATCTTCAACGATGTATCTACAACCTCATAGCCAAATTCAATAAAACCTTTTATCGTAAACTTTATAGCGTTCCCAATCAAATTAACGAGTACTTGCCTCAACCTGATTGGATCTGACACAAAATTAACTTCCCCATCTTCAGGTTTAGATAAATACAATTTTACACGGCCCTTATGTTCAAGCTCTATTCTTGGTAGAAAATCGTTGTATAAAGAATCTAATAGCGAATTTAGATTTACTTTTTCTTTTTCAACAGATATTTTCCCACTTTCAATTTTAGCCACATCAATAATATTGTTGATCATACTCATCAAACTATCTGAGTTTTTATGAATTACATCAACATACTCATCCTTCTCTTCAACTGAAATATCATTCCCCCGAAGGAGAGCTGAAAATCCAACAATAGCATTTAATGGAGTTCTTAACTCATGGCTCATATTTGCTAAAAATGATGTTTTGAGTTTTTCTGACTCCTCAGCCTTAACTTTTGACTCCATCAACTCTCTCTCAACATTTTTGCGAGCCATTACATTCCTTCCTATAGCAAGGAGCGTATTCACGACACCTGAATTATCTGTTTCCGGTGTCATTATCCAATCATAATAAAGCTCGTTGGTTTCATCGCTAAAACCAAGCTCCATAGACAAATTCTCTTCGAATAAAAATACATCATCAATTTTTGCCTGCCAGGTGGATCCCACTAATTCATCCAGAATTCCAAGATCTGTCAGGCTTTTTCCAACAACGCTTTCCTCATTCAGAAAATTAAATTGTTCAATAAAAGCCATATTAAAGAATAATACCTGACCTTTATTATTTAATCTTAATATGATATCTGGAGAATTTTCTGTTAAGGTTCTAAATTCTTTTTCCCTTTGCGTCAGAATCTGTTCATTTTTCTTTCGGGCACTTATATCATGAATGGTAAAGTAGTAATGATTGACTCCTTCAAGCCTTATACACGTTCCGCAAATTTCAGATTCATTTGTTTCTCCATTCTTTTTTAACAAGGATGCATCTGCTCTAAACTTCCCTTCCTCTTCAATTTTCCTTAGCGCTCTTTCAAATACTCCAATCTTATTCTTTTCAAACAAATCATCAAATACCAATGATTCCACTTCCTTTAGGCTATATCCAAGCAGATCTCTTGCTGATTTATTAAAAAACTTTATTTGTCCCAGATAATCTATTATAATAACACCATCAATAGATGATTCTAGTATTTTACTGTAACGATCACGTAATTCAATTAAATTCTTTTTAACCTTGACTCTTTCTGTAATATCTGAAATGAATAAAATACCAGAATTATCATTGGCTTCAACATTCTGGACGCCGTTAACACACATCACTCTCTCCACACCATTCTTATTCAACACCCTTAGTTCACCATTATCACACTCACTTTCAAACACTTTATCATATATTTGATCTATCTGATCAACATTTTCTTGAGATAATTCTGTATTAAACAAAAATGAAACGCCTTGTCCAATTACCTCAGATTCAGTACATCCACATAAATTTAATATATATAAATTTGCATGAGTGATTATATTGTTTTTAACAACAACAATACCCATTGGAGAGTGCAATAACAGATTATCTAAAAATTCGGATTTCTGTTCAAGAACTTTGATTGATTCGCAAGCTTTTCTATACTTTGAAGTTAAATATATTTTTTGCTGAATACTAATAATCAGATGATGAATCACCTGAGACATTGAATCTATAAATTTTATATACTTCGTTTCTGAATCCTGTGCCAAATGAGCAAATTCACACACCATGTATCTAACCTGATCATCTACGAAATTCAACCTGACAATCAATACTTTATATTTTGATGCCGACTGAACATCTGCTCTAATTAAATCCAACCGATTAATAAGAAACACAGAATCATTTTCATCTTTAATAAATAACTTTTCAACGTCTGATATTGAAAGCAGTATTTCTTCTTCGTTACCCGGATGTACCCACTTGTATTCTAATTCATCTTCATTCAATATATAAGTAGCTATTAAACCGAGCTTTTCCCCAATCTTGTGTAATATTTTATTGACAGCTAAATCGGGATTGGATTCCGAATTTAATATACCAGTAACGGAGCCAAATAATTCACTCAAATGGGAATCCTGATTTGAACTATTTCTGTACCATAAAGAACTTAGTGAAGTAGCGATTTGCTGTACACTACGATATACTCCATCTATTTCAAATTCATACCATTCTCTATTAAATGCACATGATTCCAAAATAATCATTCCATGTGCTAACTCTAATCCTTCAAAAGGTAAGACTAAAATAGATTGAACTTGAAACATTTCAAATTTCTGAGACAGGCTTTCAGGCAGGTCTACAGATAAATTCGCACTATAAAAAGCATTTTCTGATCCGGATAAGGCCAATGGATTCTCTGCAACATCAATAATTAAATCTGAAGAATGATATTCCTGTATATTATCTTTGGCATATTGGTATGCCATACAATAACCTCTAATATCCTGTTGAAATGTATAAATAGAAACCCGATCAACACTAACTTTTTCTCCAAGTTCTCTAAGAACTGCACTAATTACAGATTTATAGTCATCAGAATTCTCAAATTCTCTATTCGTAAGTGCTTCAAAATCTACATCCCTACTGTCAAGTTTATTTTTTTGGGGTGAGACTACCTTATTAAGCAAGTTTTTAAGATGCTTATTCTCTGCCTCAAGTGAACGAAGCCTGGATATATCTTCCAAACTTTCTTTATTCATTATCCCTCCTTATTTAGTAATAACCGTAATTATTAACTCCCAAAACATTTGTTAAATAAATCTTCAGGAAATTTTATCCATCATTCATTTCAAAAATACGAATAATAAGCCCGCTAACCACTTAGTTAACTCCATTAATTATCAACACACAATAAACATCTTAGTGTATATTCTGGAAAAAATAATTCATTACTCTTTATTCAATCTTTTGGAATTATAAAAGGCATAACCAGCGACAACAAAAACAGTTATTACAATATAGTATACTAAATCTGGTATTGGTAAAGGATCTCCTTTAGCGTAGGAATGCATTCCTGCCAAATAATAGTTAACTCCTAAATAAGTCATGATAACAAAAAAGAAGCCTACAACACTCACTGTATTAAAAAGAACTATACCTTTAAAGCTAGGTATAAAACGCATATGTAAAATAAATGCATACACCATTACAGTTACCAGAGACCATGTTTCTTTAGGATCCCATCCCCAATATCGACCCCATGATTCGTTTGCCCAAACACCACCTAAAAAGGAACCTATTGTTAACAAATACAATCCAATGGTCAATGACATTTCCATGATATGGGTCAGTTCAGATACCGTTAAATCAACTTTTACTTTACTTTTATTTTTCTTGAGTCCAATTAATATTAAATTAAAGAATCCAATTAAAGAACCAATACCCAAAAATCCATAACTTGAAACGAGAACTGCAACATGAATTGTTAACCAATATGACTTTAAAACAGGTACTAAATTGGTAATCTCCGGATTCATCCAACTCAAATGAGCTACAAAAAGTACAATTCCAGAGAAAATACAGGCAATAGAAATTATAATATCCGATTTTCGGCTAAATATAACACCTGCAAATAATATGGCCCAACCTATCAGCAGCATTGATTCATATCCATTGCTCCATGGCGCATGACCTGCAATATACCACCTTAAAGCCATCCCTAATGTATAAACTATGAAACTCAGCACCAATAATCCAAAACCAACATAATTGACAATATAAGGTGACTGTTTAGGTAAAAACAGAAAAATAAAATGAATAATCAACAATATAAAGCCCAAAACAAAAAGAACCGGAGCAATCAATAAAAACAAATTGGTTTTATTGTACAAGATTTCAACTTCCATTACTTTTTGAGATGGCAATACTTCTGCTCCAAATTTATGCTGATACTTACTAATGGCATCAATATAGGTACTCGCCTCCTTCTCATTACCCTGACGCAGGGACTCTAAATAAATAGAAAAAATATTACGTACGAATAAACTATCCCCCTCATTCATACCGCTTTGATATTCACCGGGAAGCATCCATGCCTGATGAGAATCTGAAGGATTTGGAAACATTTTTAACAACTTACCACTTTGTGTCAAATAAAATACGTTAACCTGTTCGTCTACTTTTATTATTTCATTTTGAAGTTTATTTCTGTAAGCTGGCTTTGTTCTATAAGCTTCTTCCACAACTTCGTGCAACTTATAATTATCTGATGCTCCAAAGAAATCAGAAAAAGCAGCTTTTTTACCCTTATTACCAACAATTTCTTTTAATGGTCCATCTTTCACGGTTATCAGCGGAATGTTTTTCCAGACTTCTGGATTGCTTAAAATACTCAATACAATTACATCCGAAGAGTACCCTTTATATGAATTATGTTTCACTAACTTTCTGAGAAGCTCCCCTGTTAAAGAATTCATTGGTTTAAACCTGCCTGCATTATCCAGCACCCATAATTCACCGAATTTCTCACCCTGATCCTTACTTATTTTTATCACATCATCTATGTTCTGACTATAGCCCAAAACAGATGATCCTAAGGCCATAATTAAAACCAGAGCTTTTCTCTGTTGCCCAAGCTCAGTAACCTTTTTCCCCAGGTATTGGAATCGGCTTTTTGAAGCAAACAACGACCAGATCATTGTTACTGCCATTATAAAATAACCGATATAAGTAATTAAAGTACCCCAAAAATCGTTATTTACAGAAAGAACCGTACCTTTTTCATCCATATCATATGATGACTGATAAAACCTGAATCCTTTATAGTTCAGGATATTATTCATAAAAATCCTGTAATCCTTCTTTACCCCATTTTCATGATCCAGCAAAGTAACCTCACTGGCAAAAGACGAAGGACTTTTTGAACCGGGATAACGCTCTAACTGAAAATCATTTAAATGGATATCAAATGGTATTTCAAGAACCTTAGCACCGTAACGAAGCTTTACATTTAGTCCATTAATCTGTACAGAATCGTACATGCCAACCATATCCTTGTGTCCTTGTATAGTCAATTGCCTGGTTTCTGTACCACTTTGCAATTTTACGACTAAAGATTCCATAAAATCACCTTGTTCATTTCTTTCCGCTGCTACAGGCTTTAAGATAGCTCCTTCCATATAATTACGCCGTACTATAAAAAATCCTTCAGTACCATACAACGTTCTGGAATAAAAAGGTTGCGGGACACTAGTATCAAGTTCTGATTTTTGCTGTGTACCCATATCAGTAATAAACATATCGTGCTTTGTAGCAAGCATGAGCTGGTCGTCTACAGGATAAATATTAAAATCCAATTCCTTATCCACACCAAAACCCACTTCAAAAGCTCCAATTTTAATACTTTCGCCTAAAAACAAATCAACATCTTTTCTTCCTCCCATTCCTGATACCACCAAAGACAACAACGGTTTCCCATCTGCAGATTCAACAGGTACAATTTTAGTTTTCTGAATATAATCAATACTTGCCAGTTTCACCGAAGCACCCTTAAGACTTACTTTCGATTTGAAGTTATCTTTACTTTTCTCAGACATAAACACATGCTCTGAAAAAGATTTTGTTTCACCGTTCTTTTCTACAATACCATCTACATATGTATTAAGAGATAAAAACTCATTTGTTGCTTCACCTTCGCGAATATGCATCATGCCTTCATAACCTATGTATCTGGTGAGAGCTGCACCTACAATTATAAGAAAAAATGAAGTGTGAAATAGAGCAATAGGCAATTTCCCTTTTTTCCATAAGTGTGATTTGAAAATATTAAAAAACATATTTATTCCCAGAACCACAAAAATACCCTCAAACCACCAAGTATTATAAAAAAGTGCTTTTGCTGCATTGGTACCAAAATCATTTTCAACAAAAGTGGCCAATCCCATTACTGCAGCTAAAGTTGGCAATAAGGCACCCATGATATAAGGAGCTGATAAAATGGAAATTATTTTTTTCATATACATATATATTATTCACTTCCAGCCTATTGGCAAGATACATTCATTCAGTTTCAAATTTCAAAATCACTTCCAAAATTTTTTCCCTGACACTTCAATAATCCTAACACAAAAAACATGATTTTATAAAATGAGGGCAAAAATTTCTAATTTATTCACCTAAAACTTTCTATTAACCTTCATTCGATTTAAAATTTTAAATGAACTCAATTTATTAAATAGTTCAATTTCTCATATTTATTAGAAAAGATGCAGTTTGTATAAAAACAAAAAATACTTTTGCACGAAAATTAATCCTTTGAGTAATACACTCAGATTAAAACACCTTTCAATAACATTTGTTTTTAGCATTGATTATTTAATACTATAAAAAAACTGATTTTATTTTAAAAAATAGCAAACGACAATCATTAAATATGAAAAAACTATTTATCGCACTTACGTTTCTGTTACCACGAGTAACGCAAGCGCAAGATAAAGAAGAAAAAATTACAGTTACACCATACGGCTTTATTGGATTCGATGTAATGCATGACTCGCGGGAAAGTGTTATTGCACGCCGCAATCATGTGTATTTATATCCTAAAAACGAGTCAATGGACGCTAATAAAAATGATAAATCCAGTTTCGATTTTGGTGCAGGTATCACCCGGTTAGGTATTAAAATTGTCGGATTTGACGCATTTGGTGCAAAAACTTCAGCAAAAATAGAAGGTGATTTTGCCGGTTATGGAGAAGGTAAATCGGACTATGTGGTTCGATTAAGACATGCATTTGTGAACCTGACTTGGGAAAAATCATCTTTATTAGTTGGAAAGACCTGGCATCCTTTCTTTATTCCTGAAAACTTTCCGGCAATGATAAACTTTGTTGTTGGAGCACCTATTCATCCACTTGCCAGAGCTCCACAATTAAGATATACTCTGAAGCCAGCTAAAGATTTATCCTTAAGCATCATTGCATTATCTCAATCAGATTTTGCAAACAAAGGAGGATCGCAACATGTTGAAAATTCAGATTTTCCGGAAATGAACCTTCAAATTAAATATGGCTCACCTAAAGCTTTGTTTTTAGCAGCAACCATTGGTGTCAAAAACCAACAACCTGTTATGTTAGATGACAAGGAAGTAATTACCACCAATACCATTTCAAGCTTACAAGCTAATATTTCATTTCGTTATACAACACCTGCTGTAACTTTTAAAGCAGAAGGTATTTATGGTGGAAGTATGACGAACATGGTAATGCTTGGAGGAATTGCCAGAAAAACTTCAAACGGAAATGTTGTAAATGCAGAATATTTACCCATTTATGTAAATTCGGTATGGACTGACATACACACCAATGGTAAGCAAGTTCTGTTTGGTATTTTTGGTG
>JBNKGY010000055.1:0-20360 GCA_050290065.1 Marinilabiliaceae bacterium | reverse complement strand
CTGATTTACCAATCCATTGTTATCCGGAATAAATGAGCCAAATGGCAATTGAAATAGCGAATGCAAAGTGACTCCTCCAGCGTTGATTGCAGCAATACCTGTAGGAGCTGCAACAATCACACTTTTGTGGGTATGATTTCGAATATTTCTTAGAAAAGTAGTTTTACCGGTTCCTGCTTTACCGGTTAAAAAAATATTTTCGTTTGTATTATTTACAAAACGTGATACAATCTGGGTTAGACTAACTTGTTCTTCCATCCTTTCTGTTTGATTAAATCTGAAATTTGTTTAAAGATAAAAGATTTTGATTGGTTTATAAAAATCGGTTAACAAATTGGAAACAACAATGGATACAACAATACACTACTGAACATTCATTGAATCCGATTCGGAATACCATTCTTTAGAACCTTTAAGTACTTTAAAGGACTTATTAGCATCCCTTATTGATGTTAGCAATTCATATTCTTGCATTTTATAACTAATGGAATAGCTGGAGTTGAGAAATACCATAAATGAATCCAGACAGGTACCATGATAACTAGTCAATTCCGAAATATTTTCTCTTGAGATAAAATAGTTAAACCTTTCACTTTCATCTGCAATTTTTTCGAGCCTCATGACTTCTTCACGTTGTTTATCGATGTGAGGTCTCCCTCCAACCGAAAATGATATCCCCAAAGTTCCTTCCTTGAATTTTTTATCGGCTTTACCTAAGGCAATGGCTTCACTAAAATCCCAACCACTCACCATACCCCGCACTCTTTCATTTTCATCTTCAGGCAGTCTTAAATCTTTAAATGCCTGCTTAAAGTGTGCATACGAATAAAACCTTACAACCTGAACTTCGTCAATTGCATAAGAATTTGGTTTTACTTTTAATTCTATATTTTCATTATTCAGATACCATACAGATGCAACAACCCAGGTCGTATCTGCATAACCGAGACTATGAAATCGCAAAGTATCCCCAACAGATCCAGTTAACTCAAAATGACCAAGTTCATCTGTAAGTGTAACTTGATTACTATTCATATTTTTAATCGCCCCTAATTCAATAGGCTTATTTGAAGTTTCTTCAATTACACTACCATTCAAAACTTTTTTTTCAACCTTTTGAGAGAAAAGAAAACCAGGAATAACCAATCCTAACAAGATCAATGACATTTTATATTTAATATCACTTTTCTGTTTCATATTTTTCTTTTAATTCTAACACCTTTTGTTTAACTATTATAGGATTATCACTTGAATCAATTTTAATATTAATATTACAAAACACCATGAATTTATCAAGTTCCTTACCTACATAACCCGTTATCTCTTTTATCAACTCACGTGAATACATATTATTTACAATTTGCTCTTCTTTCTCCTGCTGTAACAACTCCCTGAATTTTCTTTTTCTCCGTTCCCTCTTGCTGGTATAATAATAAATGTAGCTTACTGGTGACACAACTGCAGCCAAAACAGGTGGTTTTTGGGTAAAGTTGTCACTGCGTATAGAAACCGGAGTTGTATTTTTAACATTTACATGAATATCATCTGGCATATGAAGTTGAAGTTCTTTTTCTGCAGGCACATCAACAGAAGCTATCATATACGAACGACGAGACAAAAAGACATTCTTCACGGAATCCTCATCGGTTATAATATTCTTAATCTTAAGTACAACCGCATCATATCCCATACCAAATACTTTTATGGAATCTGTTACATTAAAAGTATTTCTGAATATTCCCGCAGAATCTGAATTATAGAAAAGCATTGTTTCATAACTCACAATCTGAGCATTCTGAATAGGCCTATTATCTACATTATCAATGATATGTAATTTCACCCAAGCCTGTTCTGGTTCGCTATTCTGAGCCAATACATGGCATGAAAGAATAATTAATCCAATTGATAATATTAAACGCATAAACTATTGCTGCTTAAAAATTGAAAAATATGAACATTTAATTAAAAAAGTAACTTTTAATGGATTGTTAACCAAACTTTAACCTTTATTAATTGTTAATTTTGAGAATATTCAAACTTACACTATCACAATACATAAGTCGAATAAAAATCAAACTCTTACAGAAGTACAACAATGATTTGCAATTAGAATCGTTTCATTGTATTTTCGCACCAAATTATAAATAGTATATCATGTTAGAGCAGTACAAACAAGTTGTTGAACAAGCCTGGGAAAACAGGGATTTATTAAGCAAACCTGAAACACAAGATGTTATCCGCACCCTAATGGAAAAATTGGATAAAGGTGAAATTAGAGTAGCTGAACCCAATGGCGACGATTGGAAAGTTAATGAGTGGGTTAAGAAAGCCGTTATTCTATATTTCCCAATTCAGAAAATGGAAACAATTGAGGCTGGCCCTATGGAATTTCATGATAAAATGGCGCTGAAAAGAAATTATGCTGAACTTGGAATTCGAGTAGTTCCTCATGCTGTTGCACGTTATGGTGCTTATATTTCAAGTGGTGTGGTATTAATGCCTTCATATGTAAATATCGGAGCCTACGTTGAAACAGGAACTATGGTTGACACCTGGGCAACTGTTGGTAGTTGTGCTCAGATCGGTAAAAATGTTCACTTAAGTGGTGGAGTTGGAATTGGTGGTGTTTTAGAACCTATCCAGGCAGCTCCTGTTATTATTGAAGATGATGCATTTATTGGATCACGTTGTATTGTTGTAGAAGGGTGCCGTGTTGGTAAAGAGGCAGTACTTGGAGCCAACGTTGTTTTAACCGGGTCAACCAAAATTATTGATGTTACAGGAGACGAACCTGTTGAATACAAAGGTTATGTACCTCCGCGCTCAGTTGTTATACCAGGAAGTTATACTAAAAAGTTCCCTGCAGGTGATTTTCAGGTTCCAGCGGCATTAATCATTGGAAAAAGAAAAGAATCAACAGATAAGAAAACTTCATTAAACGATGCGTTAAGAGAAAATAACGTTGCTGTTTAATCTTTCAGAAAGATGGAAATAGGAGATTGCAAATGAAATGTCTCCTGTTTTCTATCTAAAATTCCATGCCATGAATGAAGATATAAAAAAGGCAGTAGAAGTATTGCAGCAAGGCGGATTGATTCTTTATCCTACAGATACCATTTGGGGTATTGGATGCGATGCTACAAATGCAGACGCTGTTAAAAAAGTTTACAAACTTAAACAGCGCCAGGATAGCAAGAGTATGTTGGTACTACTTGACAACGATGCCAAACTAAACTCTTATATTGAAGAGATTCCGGAAATGGCATGGGATTTAATTGAACTCTCCACAAAACCTCTTACCATCATCTACCCAAACGCTAAGAACCTAGCTTCAAATCTTTTAGCA
The DNA here is from genome assembly GCA_050290065.1 of Marinilabiliaceae bacterium. Classification (GTDB taxonomy): domain Bacteria; phylum Bacteroidota; class Bacteroidia; order Bacteroidales; family Marinilabiliaceae; genus Saccharicrinis. The sequence continues at coordinate 17,014 of JBNKGY010000055.1, read as the reverse complement.
GAGGACAAAAGTATAGGAATACGTATTACAGAAGAAACTTTTTCAAATCGACTTTGTCAACGTTTTAAAAAGCCAATTGTATCTACTTCAGCTAATATTAGCGGACAACCCTCTCCACAAAATTTTGGAGAGATAGCTGAAGATGTAAAGAATGGAGTTGATTTTATTGTTAATTATCGTCAGGAAGAAACATCGAACCCGGCCCCTTCAAGCATCATAAAGCTTGATGTAGGCGGTATGATTAAGATTATAAGAGAATAAAATGGAAATCGAAAAAGTACAGTTTTTTCATAAAGTCGCCATCCAGATAAGATTTAATGACATTGATAGTCTTGGACATGTGAACAATGCAATTATTCAGGAATACTTTGACTTAGGAAGGATGGAATATTTTAAAACCGTTTTTTCAAAAAGTATTGAATGGAAGAAATTTGCAGCTATAATAGCTTCCATAAAAACAGACTTTGCTTTGCCGGTTTTTATCAATGATAATCTTCAGTTAAAAACCAAGATTACTCAAATCGGAACAAAAAGCATGAATCTTGTGCAGCATTTAACTGATGAGATGGGGAACACTAAGGCGATTTGTCATTCAGTAATGGTCGGGTTTGATCATAAAACCCAAAGTTCGATTGAGGTTTCAAATGAATGGAGAAAACAAATTAGCAATCTTGAAAAAGACTGTCAATTCTAAAATTACTCATCTTCTTCATCATTTAAATACATATCCACCAAGCCTTCAGGAAGATTGACATTCAATATTTTTTGTTGATCATCAATATTCAAAATAAAATCAGGGTTCACCGGAAATAGAATTTCAATACCGTTATTATCAACTTCAAAAAGTGGATTGTTAGCAATTTCATTAATAGCTGTAATCACACCAATATTACCTTTCAACTTATCTACAACAAGGTAACCAACTAAAGCACCCGAAACTGAATCTTCATCCATACTAAGATTAGACGACTCAACATACACCTCAGTACCAGACAATTCGTGAGCTTTATTTTCGGATTCAACATCCTCAAACTTTACTAAAAGCGTTTTACTACCTTTCTCTCGTTGCGCTTCCACACTAAACGGAACCAATCCATTATCTATTTCAAGCAATAAAAAATCAACATCGATATCTTCGGCATAAAAACCTTCAAATAAAGTTAATGTCAGTTCGCCTTTAACACCATGCGGTTTATTAATGAAACCTATTTTTACACAATCGTCTTTTATAATCATATTTTATACAATCTCAATATATGTGCATTCGGAATCTCAATTGCAAAACGAACACATCTTATAAAACTAGCAAATAACAATGCATAAAAAAACCCTCATTAAAAAAATGAGGGTTACTTTATTACATCGAACTACTCAATGTTAATATTGTATGAATTACTCAGCAGCAGGAGCTTCTGGTGCTTCAGGAGACTCATCCCCTTCTGCAGCAGCATCTTCAGCCGGAGCTTCAGCAGCAGCTGTAGCAGCTTCAGCCTCAGCAGCTAACTCAGCATTCTTTTTAGCTAGAGCTTCAGCTCTTTCGCTATTAATTTTTGCTTCACGCTCAAGAGTTGCTTTAGCCTCATCTGCAGCTTTGCCTGCAAGACCATCAACCTTAGCTTGAATTTTAGCTTCTTTATCAGTTAACCAAGCCTGGAATCTTTTTTCAGCCTCAGCTTCATCAAAAGCACCTTTTTTAACACCATCTAAAAGGTGTTTTTTCATCATTACCCCTTTGTACGACAAAATAGCTCTTGCTGTATCAGTAGGTTGTGCTCCGTTGCTTAACCAAGTTAAAGCTTTATCGAAATTTAAATCGATTGTAGCAGGATTCGTATTAGGATTGTAAGATCCAATACGCTCAATGTACTTACCATCACGTGGTGCTCTGCTATCTGCTACCACAATGTGGTAGAAAGCATGCCTTTTACGCCCGTGTCTAGATAATCTAATTTTTACTGGCATGTGTTTAATTATTATTTGTTTAACAAATGTTGCAAAAACTCTGTTTTGCGGCTGCAAAGGTAATAATTAATTTTTCATCCTAACTCATTTGTGACAAAATAATTACAGAATAATGTTTCATTTAAATAACTAATCCTTAAAATATTCACTCATCTTAGACGACATATATACATCAACAACTAATTGAATAACGGCATTATAATCATTTATACCCCTTTCAACATTGTTGGATTTCAAATAAACATTGTTAACATTCCTGGCCGCATTATCAATCGTTACGTTTCTTAAACTCATCCAATACTTTCTCCTTGATTTTAAATCACTAATCACATCAGGCTTTAATTTTTGCAAAATATCGTCTCGTTCAACTAAGTTATATGATTGTTTGATGAAATAATTCAATACATATAACCAACCACAATACCTAACAAATTCATCTTTACTGTTAGTACAAACAATCCATGCATAAAAATTGGCTTCTGCCTCACTTGTAACGCCAAATTGGTGCGACATTTCATGCGCTATAACAACAGGTTTATCCCAAACCGATAAATATTTATTTACATGTACTTCATTAAAAAACGGACCATAATATCCTAATATAGTTGCTTTAGCAAAAAAATTACTGAAAGTAATATGCTTCACCCTGCGAACACCACAAGGATATTGAATATCTAATTCATTATGAAGTATTTGAAATATTGAATCCAATGCATATATATATTTATCATTGCTTAATCTACTATTAGGAGTATAGGATTTATTTGTTTGATTCACAATTTCATTAAAAGTTTCGATAAAAACATCAGTACTGGCACTATTTTGCTTTATATCGAGTCTTGCATGAGCATCCAATCTGAAATAATTAAACCCCCACAACCAATAAAAAGCTATATAAACACAAGCTAGAACTTTCAATAATATAATTACAAACCTCTTTAGAGCTATTTTCCTAAATATTAACAAAGTAACTCCAATAACAAATGTAGTAAACAAACCAATATAAAATATGTCCCCCAAAGAAAAAGGTAATAAAACAGACACTTTTGATAGAATAGATGCAACTTTAGGATAAATGGTTACTGAATAGAATTTCTCAGTAAAGCCTGGATAACTCTGGAAAAGCAATGAAATAATAAAAGTGAACAATGCTAATCCAAAAGGAAAAACTACAATACCAATTATTTTTAAATTTTTCATTATATGGATTTAAAAGGTATTCTTATTACTTTCGTTACCACAACAAATATAAAGGTTCTTGATGATTCATTACTCCTTTGATAATAACATAAAAAAATATTAACAGAATATAAAAGCCACATATATGCATATTCATTTTATTGCAATTGGAGGAGCAGCCATGCATAATTTAGCAATTGCACTTCATTCAAAAGGTTATAAAGTTACCGGGTCTGATGATGAGATTTTCGACCCATCAAGAAGCAGGCTGGCAAAACACGGACTCCTTCCGGAATCATTTGGTTGGTTTCCTGAAAAAATAAATGACTCGATCGATGTCATCATACTCGGTATGCATGCGCGCATTGATAACCCTGAGTTACAAAAAGCTCAGCAATTAGGTCTTAAAGTATACTCCTATCCTGAATATTTATTTGAGCAATGCAAAAATAAACAACGAGTTGTTATTGGTGGAAGTCATGGCAAAACCACTATTACATCTATGGTAATGCATGTGCTTAAAGAATTAAATTACAAATTTGATTACATGGTTGGAGCACAAATCGAAGGTTTTGATACGATGGTAAGTTTGTCTCATGATGCACACATTGCAATTTTTGAGGGGGACGAATATTTAAGTTCTCCCATTGACCTCAGGCCTAAGTTCCATTGGTATCAACCCCACATAGCATTATTGACAGGAATAGCATGGGATCATATTAACGTATTTCCAACATGGGAAAATTATGTGGAACAATTCAATCACTTTGCAAATACTATTGAACCAGATGGAACTTTAATTTGGTACCTGTTTGATGAAGAACTTCAAAATATATCAGCTGACCTTAGGTCCGATATTCATTCTTTTGCATACGAGGAATATCCATCTGTTGTTAAAAGCAATAAAACAACAGTTTCTTTTGAAGGGAAAGAATATGAACTATCGGTATTTGGAGCTCACAATTTGCAAAACATTAATGGTGCCAGAATCGTTTGTTCAGAACTTGGAATTGCTGATGAAAGGTTTTTTGAATGCATTACTTCATTTACCGGTGCAGCAAAACGACTTCAAACATTAAAACAAAATCAAACCTCAAGTATTTTTCTTGATTTTGCACATTCCCCCTCAAAACTCACAGCAACTATTAATGCCGTTAAAAATCAATATCCCGACAGAGAATTATTTGCCTGCATGGAATTACATACTTTCAGTAGCTTAAACAAAGACTTTCTTCCTCAATACAATCAAAGTATGATTAAAGCTGATGTGGCTTATGTGTATTTTAATCCCGAAGTAATAAAACACAAAAACCTACCTTTAATAAGCGAAGATGATGTTGCTAAAGCCTTTGGTACAACAAATGTCAAAGTATTTTCAGATACTAACTTATTGCAAAAGGAGTTAAAAAGTACTGACTGGAAAAATAAGAATCTGTTATTCATGAGCTCAGGTAATTTCTCAGGTATTAATTTCAATGATTTTGCGGATATATTAATATAATTTTATTGTTACACACCACTACATTTCCATACTAACGCTTCCTTAAAATATTGATATGTAGTGATGTATAATATCGATAAACAAATTCACGCTTCTATTCTCGAATCTTTCATAATTTAGAAACCTATATTTAATATCTCTTTACTATTCTGGATTTAAAACTAATTCAGCAGATATTAGTCTGTATTCCAGCATCATAAAGTAGTTGACTAAACCAATTCATTTATCATATTTATTTTTTTACACGCTACACTGTGCTATTTAACGTTGTCACAATTTTGTCACGGCAAAAAAACTACTTTAAATAGTCACATGAGTATATTTACACAGACAAACACATTACCATCAGAAATTGGATTCCAAAATAAAAGAAGAATCAACTAAAAAGATGATAAATAATTTCAATATTATTTTAAGTAAAAGGGGATATTTAATTTAGTCAATCTGTCATACAATTAATAATACATTGTATGTGAGTATTAACAAATGCATGTATAAAATAGCATTACTATTGAGAGAAGAAATTAAATTGGAGAGAAAATTTTTAGCCATGATAACTCATTTTTATAAACAGGAACAAAATTGTATAGAAACATTATTTACAGGAAAGGTTACTAAAACTGAAATTATTGACTTCATTCATTTGTTAATCAGGAATAATGATTATCCAAAAGATTTAAAAATTTTAATTAACGCAAGTCAGGGAAGATTATTTTTAAAACCATCAAACCTATTCCCTATACTTGAAGAAAATATTAAGATGTTTACAATATACAATACACTAAAAGTTGGGATTGTAATAGAAAGACCTATTGATACAGCTTTAGCAGTATTATATACAAGATTAATACAACTTGATCGCTATCAGTTTCATGTATTTAATACAGAAACAGCTGCAAGACAGTGGATATACAAAGAACCTAAAGAACTCTTTCCCATAAAAAAGAACAAGCCAATTCATTCAAAAGCGATATAGTAGATGAAAGGACTGTGAAAACATAAACTCTAAGTCAAAGAGAAATATATCAGATAAAACCTAACCCAATTTATATTTTTCCAAATCACTTGTACCAAAAAGGGACTTTAGCAAACGTGGTAAAGTCCCTTTTTTATAATTTTCAAAACAAATATTAATAACGATAATGCTCAGGTTTAAATGGGCCGTTAACATCCACCCCTATATAATCTGCCTGTTCTTTTGATAATGTTGTTAGTTTTACACCTAACTTACCAAGATGTAATCTGGCAACTTCTTCATCTAAGCGCTTTGGCAATGTATAAACCCCAACTTTATAATCATTTTTCCACAATTCTAATTGAGCAAGTGTTTGATTCGTAAATGAATTACTCATTACAAAACTTGGATGACCTGTAGCATTACCCAGATTTACCAATCTACCACGAGACAACAAGATAATTGCATGACCATCAGGAAACTCGAACATATCAACCTGAGGTTTAATATTCTTTTCTTTAATTCCCGGATACTTTTCAAGCTTTTCAACCTGAATTTCATTATCAAAATGACCAATATTACATACAATTGCCTGATCTTTCATTTTTTCCATATGCTCAATGGTAATAATATCTTTATTTCCAGTAGTAGTCACATATATATCAGCTTCAATCAATGCATCTTCAGTGGTAGTCACTTCAAAACCTTCCATTGCTGCTTGCAACGCACAAATAGGATCGATTTCTGTTACTAAAACTCTGGCACCAAATCCTCTCATACTTTGAGCACAACCTTTACCTACATCTCCATAACCACAAATAAGAACAGTTTTACCTGCCACCATAACATCTGTACCACGCTTAATACCATCAGCCAGGCTCTCTCTACATCCATAAAGATTATCAAACTTAGATTTAGTAACAGAGTCATTTACATTAATTGCAGGAAACAAAAGCTCACCTTTTTCCATCATATGATACAAACGATGTACGCCTGTAGTTGTCTCTTCACTTACTCCTTTACATTCTTCTGCAACTTTTGTCCATCTTGTAGGATTCTTCTCCAGCTCTAATTTTAGCTTTAAAATTAATTCACGATAATCTTCTCCCTCAGCACTATAATCCTTATCCAGAATTGACTTATCAATTTCAATATCACGTCCTAAATGAATCATCATTGTAGCATCACCACCATCATCAACAATTAAATCAGGACCTTCTCCGTTTCCGAAATCCAAAGCTCTCTCTGTACACCACCAATATTCCTCTAGAGTTTCACCTTTCCATGCAAAAACAGGCACACCTGCTGCGGCTATCGCGGCTGCTGCATGATCCTGAGTACTATATATATTACAGCTACACCAACGCACATTGGCACCCAGATCAACCAATGTCTCAATCAATACAGCAGTTTGAACTGTCATATGAAGAGAACCCATTATTTTGGCACCCTTAAGTGGTTTTTCTTTTCCGTATTGTTGTCTTAAGGCCATTAATCCTGGCATCTCTTTTTCAGCAATTTCTATTTCCTTTCTTCCAAAATTAGCCTCTGCTAAATCTTTCACCTTGTATGGCAGTGCATCTGTTAATATTTCTGACATGATATCTTTATTTTGTTTCGACTACAAATTTAGTAAAAAAAGGGAAGTATTTCCTAACTCTTTTTAGGCATTGCGTTTAACCTCAGATCAAACCCCAAAAAACAGAACGACAACTGCAATAATAAAAGAGAATTAATCTGTTGCATTTTATAAATGAGTCCAATGATACTTCCAATCTCATCCATTAAGAATTTTCCTAATACTAACCTCATCTTTTACCAACTGTTTTTTTAACGCTTCAAGGTTTCCAAACTTTTGTTCCTCTCTTACCTTTTCTATAAATGTAACCATTATCTCCTCTGAGTATATATCCTGTTTAAAATCTAAAACATGAACCTCAATAGTATAATTATCTTCATTTTCATTCACTGTTGGTCGTACACCAATATTCAACATGCCGCCATACTGCTTACCCATAACATGAACAGTACACGCATAAACCCCTTTTGACGGTATTAATTTATAATGTTCATTGGGTTTTATATTAGCAGTTGGATATCCCATTTTTCTCCCCAACTTCTTACCTCCAGTAACCGTTCCAAAAATTGAGAATTGATAACCCAGCATCTGATTTGCTTCTGCAATATTTCCTTTTAGCAAATGATTTCGAATGGCTGTAGAGCTTATGATTTCTGATTGCAAATGAACAGCATCAACCTTTGAAATGCTAAAACCATACTTTTTACTTAATGACAGATAGGCTTCATAATCATGAACTCTATCCTTTCCAAATCTATGATTATAACCTACAACAAGATGTTTCATGCCGATTTGATTAATCAAAACCTCCTTAATAAATTCCTCAGCAGTCATTGCTGCTAATTCTTTACTAAAAGGCAAAAGCAATAAATGATCAATACCTTGCTGACTAATCAACATAGTCTTCTCATCGAGCGTTGTAATAAATTGAAGATCCTTACTACTTTTATTCAGAACCAGCCTAGGATGTGGCCAAAAAGTAACCACTGTAGCATCACCACCAACCTCGTTGGATTTATTTATTAAATGATTAAGAAGTTCTTTATGCCCATTATGTACACCATCAAACATTCCAATAGTGACAACTGTATTTCTTCCTATATATGTTTTTGGATCGGAATAAACTTTCATTACAACAATTGCTTTGTGGCAAAAATAACTGAAATCTTCATATATAACCTAGTCTTTGAATACCCAATGACGAGTGATCTTATTTTAAACTTTATCTAAATGTCGTAAAAACGATTTTCGCAATTGAAAACGTTCAAAATACCTGATTGCTTGACGCAAAATGTCGAAATATAATGCAAAGTACAATAAGATGGTTGAGAACCAAATAACTAAAATATTGAACAGTGGTGTTGGTATCTTGATACCGAAAAACTGCTTTTCAGGAGCAAAAAAATGAGCTCGTCCCCATTCTGATGCAGCAGTTCTCATAATTGGATCTGTCAATGCAATATATCCATCATCTGCTAAAACAATCTGCTTTAACTCTCCCTTATTTAAAACCAGGGACGCTAATTTTTCATTATGATATTCCTGCTTCAATTTATACACTTCATGGGCCGAACCCATTTTCTTCACAAGATTACTATAGGTTAGATCTTTATGTTTTTTTGCAGCTCTATACTCATTCTGGAAGGACACAGTAAGATAATCAAGCAATTGATCATCATCTTTAATCTTATCTAAGGAGTTTCCTCCAGAATAATTATTAATAGATTTTACAATTTCTTGTTTACAAACGCTTTTCATTTTATTTAGTTCATTTTGAACAATGTCGGCATTTGCTTTCGCCATAAGAGGCTTTCCCTCTTCAAGATATTGCTTGATCTTAAGATTATGTTGTTTGAGCTTGGGCAACAATAGTGAATAATAATAGGATGCCTGACTTATCTTTTTCTCATCCTCAAAAAAATGTTTTTCGAATTTATTATTTGCAAATTGGTTTACTGCAAGTGCTTCATACGCCCAACGCGATGCCATGATGTCTCCTATTCGAGGAACATATTCATCAGAAGCAATTGATTTATGTAATTTATTAAAATCAACAATAACACCACTAAACAACAACTGAGGCACAAGTATGAGGGGAATTAATATATAGATTGCTACAACTGACCTGAGCCCACTACTAATATTTAATCCAAGCATATTAGAAAAACAGGCCGTGGAAAAAAGTATCATCCAGTAACTGAAATTCAATCCCTTAATTTCCAGAATAGTATTTCCTATCAACACAAGACTCAATGTTTGTATAGCTGATATCCCGAATAATATAATGATTTTACTATTTAAATAACTGGAACGACTTAAGTTCAAGAACTTCTCACGTTGCAGTAACTTTCGATCTTTAATAATCTCTTCGGCACTAACATTTAAACCTAAAAACAAGGCAACCACTACAGCCATAAATAAATATGCTGCAATATTATCGTTTTGACTAAATACGTATTTTAACGGATTACTATCTGTACCACTTATATATTTTGTAAAATAGCCTAATATCAAGGCCAATATAGGAGCCTCCAGTGAGTTAATTAGCATATATTGTTTGTCTTTCCACTTCGACAAACCATCCCTTACAATATATATCCAGAATTGTTGTAAACGCCCTGGTATATTATAAAGGTTATGAGGCAATTTTTCAACAGCATCAGGCTTATTGTTGATTTTCCATTCAAATTTATCTTCGATATCAACAACATAATTTTCGTACCACTCATTTGGTTTTATTTTACGCTCCCTGATTAACCGACCATTAGGATCAACCATACGAGCTTCAATAATTCTGAGTGGTTGCTCCACTTTAACATTACCACAAACATAACATTCACTGTCCTCAGGATTCACATAGTTTGCCTTCTGTTTGAAATATACAATAGCATCCATTGGGTTACCATTGTATATGATATACCCACCTTTATCAATAATAAGTAATTTATCAAGTAACTTATATAAATCGGATGATGGTTGATGAATATTAATGATAACCAATTTACCTTTTAAGGTTTGCCTTTTCAAAAGCACCATAACCTTTTCCGAATCCATGGAAGACAACCCTGAAGTCGGTTCATCCACAAAAAGTACAGAAGGTTCTCTTATAAGTTCCAAAGCAATATTCAGGCGTTTCCTTTGACCTCCACTCAACATTTTATTCAATGGACTACCAACCACAAGATCTCTGGCTTCAGCTAAATCAAAATCTTTAACGGCTCTATCAACCAGTTCCTCAATCTGTTCTTTTGAGAAATCACTAAAACACAATCTGGCATTAAAAAATAGATTTTCAAATACTGTTAACTCCTCAATTAATAAATCCTCCTGGGGTACATATCCGATTACACCTTTTAAATCCTCCTTGTGATCCCATATATTTAAACCATTAATATGTATGGAACCTCCTGATAATTTATAACTCCCATTGAGAACATTTAGCAGCGTGGATTTACCGGTACCACTTCCTCCCATGATACCCACTAACTGCCCTGATCGGCCTTTGAAGCTAAAAGGGTGAATGCCGATTTGTCGGTCATTAAACTTATACTCCACATTTCTTGCCCTGAGTAAAATTCTTCCTGTAGCAGCCTGATGAACAAATTCTTCAGCCACCCTCCCATAATAAACAGGAGCCATTCTTGACGTTTTAATTACAGATCCCACTGAAAGGATATAGGAATTATTGCGTTCTACTTTATGCCCATTTAAATATAAGTTTCTATCTCCGGAGTATCTGAAAATAAAGGTATGTGTACTTTCGATATACAAGACCCAAACATAAATTTGCTGCTTGGGATTATGTAAATGTTTAAACCCGGGCATAGGATTCTCTTCTTGCCCAGTAATAATTAAAACTTTATTAGGATCGTCTACTTCCATAGGACCCTTGAGTATAAATGTTTTCAGTAGATTATAATCTACCGGATCAATCATCATACCCCTTGATAGCTTATCTACAACTTCATCCCCTATTTCACTAATTTTTTCCTCTTTTCGGATAAACTCGAATAGTTGAACAAACAGCCATATTTTCGATTCTCTTTGTAACTCCTTATTTAGTTCGTCACAAATAAAATTAATTTGATTATAGTTCTGAGACGATTGTTGTTCTACTTCTGATTGGATAGGGCTATATGAATATTTATGAAATTGCTGTACATAATAATTAAAACGCTGCAAATACTGCTCAACATATTCACGGTTAAAATTACGCTGTAATTCCTGTTCTATCAATTTACGCGCACTATCAAGCCTACTCTCCTTGCGGACGTTTGTAAGAAGCGCATACAGTTTCATTAATGCATCAAGTAATGTAACACTCATAACATGTTTCTGCTTTAATTACAATTGCTTCAAATTTAGTTCTTAATAAACAACAAAAAAATCCAACATAATTCAGTAGATTACCTTTATTCTCTTAACAAAATATTAATAACCTGAGGTTAACTAATCCATCTGCATTAACAATCATTTGAAGGCCTAATATAGTAAATCACATTCAAACACATAAATTGCATTTTCAAATTAATACCGCATTATTAGTAAACCTCATAAAAAAAGCGACCTGGAGATAGTCGCTTTTTCATATTAATTTTTTTTACCATTCTCTTATTCCACAGAAATAAATTTTTGACGAATCTTTTGAGCTTCATCCGCAATCTGAATCATTTGTTCCTGAGTTATTGCTGTACTTTCAATACTTGCATAAATACTTGCAATTGTTGATAAATCTTCAATTGTTTCAGCAATGCCAGCATCTGACTTATATTGAGAAAGTATTTCCATTAATTTTACCAATGGATCTTTTTGTTTCAATACAATTGTCACCATTTCTTTACTATTTAAAGTAGCATCAGAAATGTGTGTTGCAATAAAAAGACCTTCAACCCATGCTCCTGACATAACTAAAGCAGAAACCGGGGATCTGTTATTCTGATTTAAAAAGTCGTATGTATCATAGAATGAATTAGTAATCAATTCAACCAATGCTTCTTTATCATTTTCATTAGCTTCGATCTGATCCGGCAAATCCTCACTAACCGCACCCTGAAGATCTAAACCTTCTAATAACTTACGGGATGCATCAATAAAATCTATTGTTTCCTGCTTTTGATTGTAGGTACTGGCGTAGCTTAAATCTCCACCATATACTCCTAAATTAAGCGCTTTCTTTTTTTCAGTAAAATATTTATCTGCATTAGCGGGACTGTTTGATAGATCAAAAATATACGGCGCTTCAATTTTATTAAGCATTTCAACTATTTCATATGAAGTAGGTAGAGGGTATACGAATTCACGCACTTCACCCTTAACCTCTGCTTCTTCAATCTGAACGGCTTCTGTCTTTTGATTTTTATTAGCACCTGAATTACACGATGCCATTGTAATTATTACTGCAATTAATAATGAGGCGTATCCCCAAATGGTAGTTCTTTTTTTCATCTGTAATAATTTTTTATTTTAATTGACAATGACCTCAATAGAGATAACTTTTTGACAATTAAAACATAATTTATGAATTGCTACAAATATAATCTATTTCAAAAACAAATTGATAGTTGATGATTTAATTTTACATCAATTAGCATATTTTAAACGAATAAAATGATCTTTCTGTATGAATACCCCTATTCTTCATAAGGAAATTTCATATCCTTTAACATCATTTGTAGACTTGACCTTCCATTATACACGTTTTCTTCGATTGTATAACAAATATCAAAAGGATTGCCTGTTTGTAGTTGTTCGAGTTTATCTCCCATGGAGAAGCCTATTCCTTGTTTAATAGAACCAGATTTTTCTTCTATTAATTCAACTTTTAAATGATCCTGATCCTTACCTACCTTTTTACTTGTACCATAATCAAAAACTCTTTTGGTTACAAACACAGGTTTTAAATTACCAGGACCAAAAGGTCTGAATTGTTTGAGTATTCTATAAAACTTATCATTAATATCCCTTAAGCCAATCATCTCATCAACGTCTATTTGCGGAATCATCTGTTCTGCAGTAATATTTTCTTCTACAAAAGCTTCAAATCGCTCCATGAAGGCAGGAATATTTTCAATTTTCATGGTTAATCCAGCAGCATACATATGTCCACCGAAATTTTCCAGTAAATCACTGCAAGCATCAATCGCTTTATACAAGTCAAATCCTTCAACAGACCTGGCTGATCCGGTGGCAAAGCCCTTTGATTCAGTTAATATAACCGTTGGGCGATAATAAAATTCTGTTAATCTGGATGCAACAATTCCGATAACCCCCTTATGCCATTCAGGTTCAAATAAAACTGTTGACTTTCTTGAAAGTAAATCTTTATTATTCGCAATCAGCTCTAACGCCTGCTGAGTAATATCCCTGTCAAACCCCTTTCGGGTATCATTGCATTTATCAATGTCAATACTCATAGTATTTGCCATTACCTCATCTCTTGTAATGAGCAAATCCACGGCATCTTTTCCTGAATCTATCCTACCTGCAGCGTTAATTCTTGGTCCTATTTTAAATACAATATCACTAATAGTAAGTTCACGCCCTTGCATTCCGGACACTTTGATGATATGTTTCAATCCCACACCAGGATTCGCATTTAGTTTTTGCAAACCAAAATACGCCAATACCCGGTTTTCTCCTGTAATAGGAACAATATCCGATGCTATACTAACCGCAACTAAATCAAGGTATTCATATATAGAATGATAATCAATCTCGTGGCGTTTACAATACGCTTGTAAAAACTTAAATCCAACTCCACATCCTGACAAGTTCTTTTCAGGATAGGAGCAATCATTCCGCTTTGGATCCAGACATGCAGCTGCCTCAGGTAAAAAATCTCCGGGTGTATGATGATCACAGATAATAAAATCAATACCCTTTTCTTTGGCATATTCAATTTTTTCAACTGCTTTTATCCCACAATCCAGCGCAATAACCAAGGTACATTCCTCTTCGGAAAAGTAATCTATTCCTTTATAAGATATACCATATCCTTCTTCATACCTGTTAGGAATATAAAAGTGAAGATCTTTGATATAGTCTTGTAAGAAAGAGTATACTAAAGAGACAGATGTTGTGCCATCCACATCATAATCACCGTATACATATACTTTTTCATTATTCTGAATGGCCTTTTCCAATCGGTCAATGGCCTTATCCATATCCTTCATCAGGAATGGATCATGCAGATGCTCATAATCGGGCCTAAAAAAAACTTTTGCTTCTTCAAAAGTTTCAATTCCTCTTTGTACTAAAAGATTGGATAAAAACACATCAATATTTAGCACCTCTGACAGGTGCTTTATCTTTTCTTCGTCTCCACTCTCCTTAATATTCCATGTTTTCTCCATAGTTGTTTATGAGCCCTAATTTTTGCGAGGTTAAATTTTCCTAAAAAAAATGGATTTTCAAAACCGAACCGGCCTATTTACAATAAAAATTCGACAAAAAAAGAATTATTTAACCCAAAAGGATATCAGATCAGGGCTTTAAGCTAGGAATATTAATATCATTTAATTCAAATACTTTTATGATATGTTGCAACAATTTATCCTTTACTAGCTGAAAATCCTGTTCTTCACCTAATTCTTTCTGCAAGGAAGTAACTCCTTTATCAACAAAACCACACGGATTTATGTGACTAAAATAACTTAAATCGGTATTCACATTTAAGGCAAAACCATGCATACTTACATATCGACTGGCTTTTACTCCAATGGCACAAATCTTACGAGCTCTACCTGGAAGATCTTTATCCAACCAAACACCGGTAGCCCCATCCAGACGCTCTCCTTCCAATCCATAATCTTTAATACAATTAATAATGGATTCCTCAAGTAAATGAATATAACTCTTTATTGTAAGTCCCATATTTTCAAGATCAAATATTGGATACCCTACTATTTGCCCCGGACCATGATAAGTTATATCTCCACCTCTATTGCTTTTATAATAGGTTGCCTTAATCTTTTTCAGAAAATCATCATTAATCAATAAATTATTTGAAACTCCGCTTTTCCCTAATGTATATACATGAGGATGCTCACAAAACAATAAGTAATTAACTATTGGCTGAGGCATGGTGGAATTTTCACGGTTATATAATTTTGTTGATACGATGCCATTAAATTTTTCTTCCTGATAATCCCAGGCTTTTTTATATTCAATGAGACCTAGATCTTCGTATATACATTTACTATTCATAATCTACTTATTTTTTTAATCCAATATCAGACTAACCTATTTTCTTACTTCAAGGCGTCAATATGTCTTTCGGCATGGTATGATGATCTAACCATAGGGCCACTCTCTACATATTTAAATCCCATTTCCAAACCAATCTTTTCATATTTGGCAAACTGTTCCGGAGTAATATATTCCACAACAGGTAAATGGTTTTTACTGGGTTGCAGATACTGTCCGATGGTCATCACTTTTACTCCCGCCGCATAAGCATCTCTCAGGGTTTGAATTACCTCATCCTCAGCTTCTCCTAACCCCAACATAATACCGCTTTTTGAAACAACACCATTATCTGATATATATTTTAACACATCCAGACTTAAATCGTATTTGGCTCTGCTTCTTATAACAGGAGTTATTCTTCTTACGGTTTCCAGATTATGTGATATCACTTCAGGCTTTGCATCAATTACTTTTTTAATTAGATGATACAAGCCATTAAAATCCGGTATTAATACCTCCTGAGTAATTCCCGGATTTTTTTCCTTTACTTTCAATATCGTTTGATGCCAAATTTCAGCTCCTCCATCTTCCAGATCATCTCTATCAACCGAAGTAATTACCGCATGCTTTAGTTTCATTATTTGAATAGAACGTGCGATACGCAAAGGTTCTTTCACATCTACTGCAAGAGGCTTTCCGGTTTTTACGTTACAAAACTTACATGATCTCGTGCATATATCTCCTAAAATCATAAAAGTTGCAGTTCCTGCACTCCAACACTCCGCTGCATTCGGACATTTCCCACTCGTACAAATAGTATGTAACTTATTATCTCTTATCGTATTGTGCATCCATTTATAATCGGATGTATTGGGCAATTGAATTTTAAGCCAATCCGGCTTTCTGGTTTTTATTTGCATAATTTACTTATTTACTAATCCTTTCGCGCTATTAAGCTTCACTCTCTAACATGATAAATTACTAGTACAATCTTACTAATATATCATTTAAAAATCTATGAATTACATTAGGTTTTCATGTTGGTAATAACAATCACCTGCTATGGTTCAATTAGCAAATAACATATCAATACAAGTATAAGTTCAATTTATGCAAAATCTGAATGAGACGATAGCACCATGAGCAATACTCAATATCCTATATAACCTCTGCAAGAAAAGTCCAATAGTTTCATTACTCTTGTTCGGGAAACAATCATTTACGAAAGTGAACTTCTGATCTTCAAAACTACGAAAACCTCATTTTTGAACTTTTCTGATCAAAGACTGATCTTTCTTGATAGCACCATATAAATTCCGAAATGGACATCAATACATAAAATGGACAAGTTTATCCAATATAGGTTTTAATCACTAATCTATTTTTATAACGTTTCCTGTAGAAGAAAAGTAAGGAACAACAATATGTTCATGCTCAACAACTGGATTACCAGTATATAACGTATTACCTGTGGAATAAGTATTTACTTTTAATGATTCTTCACTGTCGACCAAACAGTTCTCTATTGATTTATGAACGACCTTAACACGCTGACTATTTAATGATTGTGCATTTATACTAACCCGACCTTCCAATAAAAGCGATGTTTCAGTGGAATTACCATCTACATAATAATCACCAATATTACCTG
>JBNKGY010000054.1:0-20377 GCA_050290065.1 Marinilabiliaceae bacterium | reverse complement strand
GAAGTTGCATTTTGAATTTTATTCGGTATTATTATCGCCCAATCGGGCGGATTCTTCAACAAACTCTTTAAACAAAAAGCTAATACACCTAAAACATCATAACGCTAAACACCTATCATACTGACGCTTATACAAAGTAAATAAGCGGTAAGGTTTTGAAAACACATTATGGCACATACGTTGATTTTAGGCATAATAATAATTCCTGATATTTTAACATAAAACCAATATTGCCAGAATAATTAATTCGTTTCTACCTATCTCAACTGTTATATTTAGAATGCTGGAATATAATTGGAATTAGTAGAGGTGATCAAGGTTTTACTAAATCATAAACAGATGAAAAATATAAAATTCTCTCCATTGTTGTTTCTTACTTTATGTATTGTAAATGTCACTTCCATTTACTCACAACAACACCGATTAATTTCGGAGCATACGAGAAACATACCAGAACTTACCATTAAAAATGATTCTGTAAATATTACTATCTCAAATATGAATATTGATGTAGAAATTATGGGTACAGTTGCATTTACAACATTCGACATTACTTTTTACAATCCTACTGACCGAATTCTTGAAGGGGAATTGAACTTTCCATTAAAGGATAACCAACAAATTGTGGACTTCGCAATGGATGTAAATGGACGCTTAAGAAAAGGGGTTATCGTTGAGAAAAACAAAGGAAGAAGGGTTTTTGAAACGATTGTTAGAGAAGGTATTGATCCGGGTTTAATGGAAAAAACAATTGGTAATAGTTACAGGACACGAGTATACCCGATTCTGGCAAAAGCTTATAAAAGAGTAAAAATCACCTGTCAGGAAAATATGGAGTTAAATAAAGGAAATTGTGAGTATATACTTCCCATGGATTTCAACACCCACTTTCCTAAGTTTTCTTTATCCATTAGTGTTTATAAAAGTAGATATAGGCCAGTTTTAATCAGCGGTAATCACTCCAATCTTAATTTCACAAAATGGAATGACACTTTTATAGCTAAAATAGAGCCCCAACCCTATTTCCCAAGAGGATTTGTTTCAATTCAATTGCACAAAATTATCCAGAACGAATCTGTGTTTATGAACCGTTTTTTAGGTGAGAACTATTTTAGTACATCATTATATTTAAACCCAAATGACTATAAAAAGAAAACAATAGATCATTTACATATACTTTGGGATGTTTCCGGATCTGCAATGAAAAGAGATATTTCTAAAGAAATTGAACTACTTGAAAAGTATCTGAATTACCATAAAGACTTAAAAGTTTCGCTTAGTACCTATAATTATCAATTAAAGTTCATTGATAATTTTAATATAGTGAATGGAAACTGTGTGAAATTAAGAGAGGTATTACTAAGCCTAAAATACGATGGAGGCACCAACTTAAATACAATTAAGTTTCAGGATTTCAATTGTGATGAAATTATTATGGTTTCTGATGGAATATCCAATATGGGTGACTTAAATTATACCCGATGCAACATACCTGTGATTGCAATTAATTCAGCTTTGAATGTTAATAATACCTTATTAAAGGTCATCACTCAACAAACCTTCGGGACCTATATTAATCTTACTAATCTAAATATTCATGAGGCTTTTGATAAAATGACCAGTCAACCCTTGTCTTTTAAATTGAATATATTGAAAGGTACTGTTGAGGAATTATTACCCTCATTCTCATCAAACAATACTCAACTAAACATTGAAGGGAAAGTAAAAAGTAGCCATGCTGAAATGGAAATAGCGATTTACAGTGGCAAAGAACGCCTTAAACAAAAAGTAATTAAACTTGACCTAAATACTCAAAATACTTCTCTTCCTATCCACAGATTTTGGGCTGCACAAAAAATCGAATCTCTAATGATGCAAGACAATAATAAAGATGAAATTATTGCTTTGGCAAAGCAATTTGGCATTGTTACAGAGTACACTTCTTTAATGGTTTTGGATCGGATTGAGGATTATATCAGATTTGAAATTACTCCACCTGAAGACCTAAAAGATGCATACAATAAAGGTATCGAAAAGAAAAATCAAATTAACAACAGGTCATTGGACAGTGAAATTGAACGATTTCAATGGTTAATTATTGATGCTAAAAAATGGTTCAATACAAATTACCCTAACGGTCCCAAACCAAACTTTAATAACTCAAAGCATGATATTTATGAAAACGAAGCACCACCTCCAGCCATTAGAGATAGGTCTATTCCACTTGAGATATCTAATGCTATTCCTCCACCTCCACCTGCAAGACAAGTAAACGAGGAACTCCTTGTAATAGTTGAAGATGAAGAAATATATGAAACCACAACCCCTTCAACCACACAGGTTAATAATGAAGATCCAATTGTGTTTTGCATAGTTGACGATGATATTGAACTAGATATGGAACTCCCTAATACCTCAAATGGTTCCCATGGTTTTTCAAATATAAATACAGGCACCTATGTTGCACCTTGGGATAGTTCTGCTCATTATATTAAAACTTTATCTCAACTACAGACAAATGAAGTTTATGATTTTTATTATAGTGTAAAAGATTCATTTATTCAGCAACCCTCATTTTATCTGGATATAGCAAATTATTTGTTCAATGTTGGATTATATGAAGAAGCAATTTCTGTAATTACAAATATTGCTGAGTTACAGTTTGAAAATGTGGAATTACTAAGAGTTACTGGATATAAATTATCAGAACTAAAGTACTATAACTTATCGATTTCCTTATTTAGCAAAGCTTTAGAATTACGACCTGAAGATTTACAATCTTATCGTGATTTGGCATTGGTTTATTTAAAAATGGATAATTACAATAAAGCTTTTGAATTATTAATACAAGCTATTCAACTAAAAGATTTTAAAAATAATTTAGGAATAAAAGGAATCATTTTAAATGAATTAAATAACCTGATCAATAACCATCCTGAATTAGAAAATCATCCTGATTTTAAAACAAAGTGGAGATACAAATGCAATGTTGACCTCCGGATTGTTATCAGTTGGAGTAGTGATAATACGGATATTGATTTATGGGTTACTGAACCCTCCGGTGAAAAGTGTTTTTATAGTAATAAATTAACATGGTTGGGTGGTCACTTATCTCAGGATATTACAAATGGATTCGGTCCGGAAGAGTACTTAATAAAGAATGCTGTAAAGGGCGAATATATAATACAAGCCAATTATTTTGGAAATAATGGAGCTAAAATTGCAGGTCCGGTAACAGTTAAAGCTGAAGTTTTTCAAAATTATGGCCGCATGAATCAAACGAGCAAACAAATAGTATTACAACTCAATGAAAACAAACAGGTTATTGACCTAATTAATGTAACAATTAAATAATAAAAAATCCCCACTTAAATATTAGTGGGGATTTTTTATGATACTATTTTCTTTGATATTAGAACTTCATACTTACACCTAATGTTGTTCCATAAGTATTTCCTCCACCAAACTCCAGATTTAATCCCCATTTATTACTCCAGTACCATCTTCCACCTATCTGAATACCCAATTGAAGTGGACTTCCGTCATTTATATTTATACCTGCATTGGCACCAGCATAAACGTCCCATTCACTAGGTATTTCCAGTAATTCATTAAAATGATAATCCCCTCTGGCTAAAACTGACATGGATGCATCATTGTCAAAAACGATATTTATTTGTGGTCCTAATGTCACATTCCTATGCACAGCAAAATCAACACCTGCATATATTGGAAATCCATTGGAATTAAAACCAAGTCCCATGTTTAACTGGGTGGCACCTTTGGGTAATGGAGCTTTTCCTACCTGAGCCATTAAGGCACCCGATAAAAGCATAAATGCAAAAATTATTCTAACTTTCATAACTAAATCAATAATGTGTGTGTTAGTAAATTAATAAACTTGATTTTTCAATTATAAATTCAAAATTATTAAGCGAAAATACTCAAGGATATTTGAATTATCAATTCGAAATGTATTAAAAGAAGTTATATTAGCAATAATCTCTTATATTCTTCTTCAATTTATTCATTTAAATTCATCGGCAAGTTTATCTAATACCAATTTCACTATGAGGTTGGCGTTAAATAATTTTAGAGGCATTAAGTTTATTCAAGACACAGGATTGAGGCATAGCCTTAGTTACGAAGATATTTTGTAACGCTGTATAGAATTGTATAGAATGAAATTATTGCGCTAATATCATTGGGATATTGGTATAACTCACTTATAGTCCCAATAGATTAAAAAATGAAAAGCCATCTTGAAATTCAAAATGGCTTTTTCGTATAATTGTAAAATAAGGTACCTTACTTAAATAAACTTATATACACATGTATGTTTATAAGTTTCTCCTGGTTTAAGAACTGCATTAGGGAAGTTCTCTTTGTTTGGAGAATCTGGAAATATTTGAGTTTCTAAGGCAACTCCTCCCCATTTTTCAATAGGAGCTCCAAGCTTTCCGGTTTCAGAACTATCAAAATGGCTTCCTGTATAAACCTGAACACCAGGCTGATCTGTATAAACTTCCATCTCTCTACCACTTTCCGGATCAAATAATCTGGCTGCCAACTTCAAAGAACCATCAAATCCTTCGATAACAAAGTTATGATCAATTCCATCAACTAGTTTAACCTGGGCATCATCAGAATTACAAGCTTCTCCAATGGCTTTGCCATCAATAAAATCCATTGCAGTATCTTTTACTTCTGCTATTTCTCCAGTAACAGTTCCTATTTCTCCATCAATAGGTGTGAACTTTGAAGCATTTAATTGTAATTCATGCTTTTCAATGGTTCCTGTTCCAGCACCTTTAAGATTAAAATAAGCATGACTGGTCAGGTTGATAATTGTTGGTTTAGTTGTTTCTGCTGAATAATCAATTACAAACTCATTATCTTCTGTCAAACCATAAATCACACTAACTGTCAACTCACCAGGGTATTTTTGGTCACCATCAGGGCTAACCAGTGATAATTTATATGCCTGAGCAAATCTATTGTCCGTATATGGTTCTACATCCCAAACCCGCATATTAAAACCATCAGAACCTCCATGTAAATGATTTGATCCGTTATTTACTTCAAGTTGGTAGGCTTTTCCATCAAGTTCAAACTGTCCATTTACAATACGATTGGCAAAACGACCACATAACGCACCAAAATAAGTATCTCCAGCTAATGCTGCATCTACGGTTTCGTAACCAACTACTACATCAGCTATTTGCCCTTTAGCATCTGGAACCTTAATACCTGTAATTTGACCTCCTCGTCCAATAAAAGAAACTTCAACATTGTTGCTATTCTTAAGTATAAATAAATCTGAAGCTTTTGTCATAGTCTAAATATTTAAAAAGCACCTATTTAAAAATAGGTGCTTTGGAATTATATATATAAAAGTAATTATCTGATCTTTGAACCTTTGGCTGCAAAGAAAACCAAATATAAATAATAAACAAATAAACAACTCACAGCAGCAATAACTCCGACCAATGTTTGAATACCTCCCATAATTGGCATTAAAATAGCAGCTCCGATTACTGAAGTCGCAATAATTCCCGATGCTACATCAGCATGAGGTCCCAAGTCTTCTAATGCTAAACTGTAAATTACCGGCCACATAATTGAGTGGAATAAACCAGTTCCTAAGAACATCCACATTGCTACGCTACCTTCAAGCATTATGGCTCCAGCTAACATAGCGGCTCCACCAATTGCACATGCTGTAAGAATAGTGCGAGCTTTGAACTTTTGAAGAATAAAGATACCAAGGACACGACCAACCATTAATCCACCCCAATAGTATTTTAACATATCAACAGAGTTAATTCCAGTAATACCTTTATTGGCAGCAAAATCTTCAAAGAAACTTGGAATACCAATTTCAATACCCATATATACAAAAATAGCTAGTGAACCCAACCAAACATGAGTATATTTAAAAGCATTTGATTTATGCTTAACATTACTTTTTGCTTCTTCTTTTTCCTGCTCTTCTTTGATATTAGGTAATTTCAGGAAGAACATGATTACGAGTATAGCAACGGTTATCAATCCAATACTAATATACGGCCATTTAACAATCCCCTGAATAATTGAATTTTCCAAAGTTTCTCCTTCACCAAGCTCAGGAACAACCAGCAATAATGAAACAAAAATAGGTGCGATTACAGTAGCAACTGAATTTAATGCATTAGTTAATGTCAAACGACTTGCGGAACTTTCTTTAGGTCCTAATGCAACTACATATGGAGCAGCTGCTACCTGAAGAATTACTACTCCGATAGCAAAAATAGATACTGCACTTAAGAATCCATAATAACCAAATGCAACCCCCGGAATACTAGCAAAGAAACCCAAAGCAATTAATCCTAAACCTGTAAAAATGGAAAAACGATATCCAATTTTATTAATTAAGAAACCAACAGGGATAGATAGTGCATAAGTTCCATAGAAAAATGTGTTAAGAAACTGTTTCTGAACATCATTTAAACCAAATGCATCTTTAAAAAATGCAATCGTTGAATTGTTCATTGTAGTGATAAAACCAAACATAAAAAACAATGTCGCCATCACTATCAATGGAAATAAATATTTATTCTTACTCATCTTAAAATAATTAATAAGTTACTTTATAATATTATAATTCAATTTGATAATTAGTTTGAAACTAAATTATTCCCAAATCTACTATAATTCAACTTTTACAGAACCTTTTGCTCTAATAAATAATTTATGACAATTTCCTGCACCAAAAACAGATTCTAAAGTAGAGATGTAAATATCTAATAAGTCATTTGGTACAAAGGCCTGAATAGTACCAGCAAATCCACCACCATGAACACGCCAAGCACCCTTGCCCTTAAGAATAAGATCACTAAGAGCTAGTGCTAAAGCTACATTCTGATATTTGGTTTCACCACCAACAAATATGTTTTGGTTATACATATAAGAACTGAATCCTGATTCGATTACCATCTCAAGAAATTTATCAAACTTTCCTGATTCTAATGCTTCAACCTGATCTACAACGCGTGCATTATCTGCCTGGAAGTGAATAGAACGCAATAAAGCACGATCTCCAACCTTTTCACGAATACTTGGAATACTCTTTACAACGTCATCCATAGATAATGGACGAAGAACATCTTGTCCTAATTCTTTTGCAACAGATTTCATTTCACTTGGAAGTGCATTGTACTCTTCATCCAAGCCACCATGACTTCCACCCGTATTTGTAATGACTAGTGAGTATCCTGTTTTTGCAAAATCAAAATCTAAAGCCTTAACAATTGGATTAGCAGGATTTTCAAAATCAATTGTAATAAATCCACCAACTGCACAAGCAGTTTGATCCATCAGACCACAAAACTTTTTACATGCATGCTCTGCTTTTTGTCCAATTTTAGCATTATCAACAGGATCTAATTTACCATCATTAAATAAATTACTAAAAATAGCTCCGATTAGCACTTCGAAAGAAGCTGAAGAACTTAAACCTGATCCTTCAGGAACACAACCATGAATTACAGCATCAAAACCTCCAATGGTTAACCCCAAATCTTTAATTCCTGCAGCAATGGCTTTAACTAAATTATCTGGTGTAACCTTATATTCTGTGATTTCTAAATTACTAAGATCAACTTCAAAAGGATCAAACCCAACTGAAGTAATTTTAACAGTATTTGTACCATTGGGTGCAGCAACAGCTATATTATCAAGATTTACAGCTCCGGCAAGTACTCTACCTAATTGGTGATCTGTATGATTACCTCCAACTTCTGTACGTCCAGGAGAACTCAATAATGTAACATCATCATTACCGTAAATAGTTTTAAACTCATTCATGTATTTTACGTAACGTTCCGCTTGTTCTTTAAGTACGGCTGTATCAACACCATACAACCCCTTAAAAAAAGCATTGTCTCCACCATTAATTTTTTCGATTAACGAACTTATTTTTGTCATAATAATATATTGTTATAAAAAAGTTAATATTTTAACTGTTACTAATTGATTATTTCATCAATTGTTAAATGATTAAATAAATAGTTAATTTTTCTTTATTCACTTACAATTATAAGAAAAAAATCATAAATAATACCTACCAGTCCCTACTAGTTCTTTTTTTTAACACTTTACTCATCATATCTATTTAAATACTAACACATTATACAGAATTGAGCATATAGTAAGATTTATACATAAGTGTCAATTGCAGGGATTCCAATTTCATTGGAAACATATAACATGAACAATAAAAACTTATATTAATTGAAATCAACAAAGTCAAAACCTTTTCATTATTTGGTATTCATAGCCTATCTTATGTTTAGGCACTTAGTTTCTTAAAGCACCATTTTTCACATATATATCTATTATTTTAAGCTATACATCAACATAAAGCATCAATTTATTTAGATATCCGTAATAAAACTACAATTATGGACAACCTAATTAAGAGAAATTATGAAGAAGATATTAATAATTGAAGACGCTGCTGATTATAGATTAATTTTGAAGAATCTACTTCGAAAACATGATTTTGAAATCATTGAAGCAAGAGATGGTCAAGAAGGCTGGAAATTAATAATTAAGGAAAACCCTGATTTAATTTTATTAGACCTGCATATGCCTAATAAATCGGGATTCGAAATTTTAAAAGAACTTGAAGAAGAATGGATTGAAATTCCTGTTGTAGTAATTTCTGGTGATTTTGATAAAGAGATTGTTGACTCTTGTCTATCCTATGGTGCAAAATCATTTATTCAGAAACCTGTTATACCTACTGATTTTAATAATATTATAAGAAAAATTAGTGCATAATAAATCTCTTTGTTCGAATATTGACTTTAAACACTTCGAATTATTAAAAGTGTCTGTACACAAGTTACTAAATACAACCCAATAATCTGATAATTATCATGTTTACTACGATATACATGTTAAAGAGTATTATTATTGTAAAATATTTACAAAACAACAAAATGCTAGCAACATCACCACAACACACTATTATTCTAACACATACAAAACCACAAGGTGTTTTTACAAGCCTTAATTGATAATATTTTAATGTTAAAAAATATCAATTAAATAACTTATTACCAATATCTACGTTTATGCTCTTATATATCTTATTTTAGTTGTATTACCCAATTTAAATGAAAATAATGATTAAAAGAGTTTTTGGATTAGTCCTGTTGTTCACAATTATAACAAGTAGTTATGGGCAAACAAGTGTTGAAAAAGTACAGGCTTCATTTATTGCAAGTTTTATGCGCTATGTAAAATGGCCTAAACAAGAATCCATGAAGACATTTACTGTTGGAATTTATGGAAAAAAAACTGCTATTTTGGATGAACTTAATAGAATTGTTAATGGAAAAATAGTTGGTTACGCGACAATTCAAGTAGTTGTTGTAGAATCTATTGACGAAATTAGAAATTGTCAGGTTTTGTTTGTCCCAAATGGAAGATCAGGCAAATTTAAAAAAATCATGTCTGAAATTAATGAAAATTCAATTATGACGGTTACGGAAGAACAAGATTACAATCCGGATTTTTCAATTATAAATTTTAAAATCATAGATAATAAATTGACTTTTCATTTGAATAATGATATCGCAAAACAAAATAAAATAATGGTAAGTAATAAACTTGCTCTGATGGCTAAAGGTTAAGAAATAATTAACATTATTAGAATCTTTAAATACAAAAGCGGATCATCAATATGATGATCCGCTTTTGTAGCTTAATACCATTAATTATTATAGTACAGAATCTATTCGAGTTACAGCATAAACACCTTTCACATTTTTAATCTTTTTAATCATCAAATCCAGCATATTTGTATCATTTACAAATACAGTAACATTTCCTTCAAAACTACCTTCCTGTGAATCTATTGATATGGAACGCATTTTCAATTTCAAATCTTTTGTTATTACCTGGGATATATTGCTTACAATTCCAATATCATCTGTACCGGTAACCTTTAAAGTCGCCTGAAAATTAGCCTGAGCACCAGATGTCCATTGGGCATTTACTATTCGATAACTAAATTTTGTTTTCATTTCAGGGGCATTCGGGCAGTTAAATCTGTGAATCTTGATTCCACCTGACACTGATACAAAACCAAAAATATCATCTCCAAATATTGGATTACAACATTTTGCCAATGAATATTCAACATTTTTAAGATTTTTATCAATCATCAGAACATCTCCTGATGAAAATTCATCATCATTAACATTGGCCACAAAATTGGTTGCGCTCTTTAATGCAGTTTGATCTGCTTTTTCTTTATCTGATTCCTTTTTATCTAATGACTGAATGTATTCCTTAACACTTGAAACCTCTATTGTACCGATTGCAATTTCCCGGTAGAATTCATTAATACTCTTACTTTTAAAATGTTTTACTAATTGATGTACCAAATGATCAGATAACTCTAACTTCCAATTCTTTAACCGCCTGACTAGAGTTTCTCTCCCAAATTCCGATTCTTTATATTGTAAATCTTTTAAAGCTTGCTTAAGTTTTGACTTGGCCCTTGAGGTAACAACCACATTTAACCATTCGCTTCTGGGCTCCTGAGTGTTGGAAGTTATTACCTCAATGTGGTCTCCATTATTCAATTTTTGCTTTATAGAAGCATGCTTTCCGTTAATTTTTGCTCCAATACATTTTTTTCCTACTCCAGAATGAATATCAAATGCAAAATCAAGTACTGTTGCACCATTGGGAAGCCTTCTCAAATCTCCTTTAGGTGTAAATACAAATACCTCTTCATCATAAAGGTTTAGCTTAAAATCATCAATGAAATCAACAGCATTCAATTCAGGATTTTCAAGAACATCCCGAATATTACTGAGCCATTCATCCATTCCTTTTTCACCTTTACCTCCTTTGTACTTCCAATGTGCTGCAAGCCCTTTTTCAGCCACCTCATTCATCCTCTGAGATCTTATTTGTACTTCCACCCATTTTTTTTCAGGACCTAAAACAGTTGTGTGAAGTGATTCGTATCCATTTGATTTCGGAATAGATAACCAATCCCTTAGACGAGATGGATTGGGCTGATACTTATCTGTAACAATAGAATACACTTTCCAGCAGTCTGCCTTTTCTTCTTTCTCCTTACTATCCAAAATAACACGTATTGCAAAAAGATCAAATACCTTTTCGAATGGTGTATTTTGCTTCTTCATTTTATTATGTATGGAATGAATTGTTTTTGTCCTTCCTTTAATTTCAAAATTAAGTCCGGCTTCGTTCAACTCCTTTTTTAATGGGGAAATAAAATCCTTGATATATTTATCTCTGGCTTTTTTTGTTTCATTAAGCCTTTGTGCAATATGGCTGTATACTTCTCTATTAGTATACTTCATTACCATATCTTCCATTTCAGATTTTATGGTATACAATCCTAATCGATGTGCTAATGGCGCATATAAATACCCCACTTCGCCTGCTATTTTTTGCTGATTAGCAGCATCATATAAGTTTAAACTTCTCATTGTTTCCAGCCTGTCGGCCAGAATGATTAATATCACTCGTACATCTTTTGCAAATGATAATAGTAACTTACGAAAGTTATCCGTTTCAATAGAAGTGTCTTTGGAATAGAGTTCTTTAACTTTTAATAAACCACCAATTATTTCTTCCACATTAGTACCAAATACCTCCGCAATTTCATGTTTTTCAACATCTTCATGCTGAACTACATCATAAAGTAAAGCACAGATAACTGAGGTACGCCCTAATCCTATTTCGGATGCAACTATATTTGCAACCTCTAACGAATGAATAGCAGATAATTTTCCTGATGGTCGACGATATTCCTTTTTGCGGTTAAGAGCTATTTCAATAGCCTTACGTATTTCATTAACATCACCACTACTCAATATATTTTTACAAGCTTTTAATAAAAACCTATAATTTCTAATTATCGATAGTTTTTCTTCTTCACTTATTATCAATTGATTCTCCATTCGTAAAAACTCTTAATATTAAAAGAATAATTAATTTGGCTAAACTAGCATTTACCTCTTGGTTTGGTATAAAACTAGATTAAAAATTCGTAATAATTGCAGTAATCATCAAAAATAGCCTACAAATACAATTAAACAAAACAATCCGTCAAAAGCTTTCTAATTAAGTTGACTTTTAATTACAATTACACTATATTAATTCAATAATTATTACTAAACTGTTTAAAATTAGGAGTTATGAAAAATAGTGCTTTGTTTTTAGGAGGAATGATGACAGGTGTGATTTTTGGTGCTGCAACTGCTTTATTATTTGCTCCACAAAAAGGGTCAGATACACGTGACCAACTTCGGGTTAAGTTAAACGAACTTGAAAAAGAAATGATGAACACCAAGGAAAAACTAAAAGTTAAAGGTGGTGAGCTTAAAGAAGAATTAAAAGAGAAAATTCACAACATTGAACAAAGAATCGAGACTTTACTAGATGAGTATAAAAAAACATTAGAACCAACCGCTAACTAGTGAATTTTAATCTAAAAGTTTTTGTAGCCTGAAACTTAATTCTTATTTTAACCTCAGTTCGATTAAAATTAAAGTGCTCAGATTTAATTAAATGATTGATATACAATATAAAATTTTGAAGCATAGCGAGCTATGGAGATAAAATGTAGAGAAGTAGATCGGTCATTTAATGAAAAAATAGTAATTCCCACTTATGAACAACTGTTTTCTTCGTCATATTTGCTCACCATAGCACGCTATGCCTTTGCAAATATTCCTTGAAACCAATTATTTATAAGTGGTGTGAGCCATTAATTTTATGTCGAACTGAGTTTTTTTAATAAAGAATTAGATTCAGGCATTTTTTTAATATAACTATTGATGAAATGAATAAACACGAAACAATTTCTGACGAAATGAATGATATAAAAGAAGAGGTATCGTCGTATCTACAAAGTAAAATTGACCTTACGAAACTTCAACTTGCAGAAGACCTTAGTCGAATTATGTCAAGCATTGCAGTAAAATTGGGTTTGCTCTATATTGGTATTTTCATACAATTTTTTATTTCAATGGCTGCGGCTTATGCCATAGGGAGATATATGGAAAGTATGGAATTTGGATTTATTTTAGTTGCCATATTTTATTTCCTTGTAGGAATTATTTTTTATCTGTTTAAAAGTAAAATTATTCAAACACCCATCATTAAAAAAATCATTCATCTGTTTTTTCAAAACTTCAATAGTTATGAAGAATAAATACAGCCATATCAAAACATTTAAAGATTTTGAAAACGAGAAAATGCGTCTTCATTATCAAATTAGATTATCTGAGAAAAAACTTGAAATAAAAAAACTCGAAATAAGGGAGTATCTAAATCCAATAAAATTCTTTTCAACATTTTTTCATGAATTAGCTCGCCCCTTTTTTGATATCGTTAAATCAATTGTTATGCATTTTGTTGATAAACAAAAAAATAAAAACAGTCAAACAGATTCTGATAAAGAAAATACAAAAACGGAAGGAAAATAAATCTTTCATTTCAACCTTTTTGCCTTAAATATTCAATTCCTATTATTTTTTTATCTACTTTCGCGTCGAATTTGGTTATTAAAGATTTTCATCTTCTTTAATTGAAAAGGGAATCCGGTGATTAGTATTTGCTAAAATTCCGGAGCTGTACCCGCAGCTGTAAGTTCTAATAAATATGTTACTAAGTACTCTAGGCCACTGTCTATAAAGATGGGAAGGCATTAGTAAGAAGAACGAGCCAGAATACCTGCCAAATAAGTTTAACTTAAGCTTCGGGAGCTAGGCGTTGTAGATTTCTTTATTGATTTCTTTTTCTACCTCCGTGGCATTTATTTTTTAATTGAATGTTGCGATTTTTTATTTTAATACTTTTTATATCTGGGATATTCTCTAATATTTCTGCTCAATCGGATCATTTTGTACCTGATACCTTACATTCATTTCTTTCTGATACTTTTAACATACAAGAAGTTGAGATTATTTCTCCGGTAAGTTATAAGTATCAGGTTGGCAGTAAAACACAAAAAATTCATCCTGAACAATTAGAGCAAAATGCTTCAAATAACCTTACAGGTTTGTTATCACATTTCACTCCTATTTATATCAAATCAAATGCTGGAGGATTATCTGGTATTCACTTTAGAGGCACTTCAGATAACCACACTGCTGTTATGATTGGGGGGTTAACCATCAACTCATTAACCCTTGGAAGTGCAAATCCATCAAATGTTCCGGTATTTTTATTTGATAATGTAGATGTTCTTTATGGAAGTTCATCAGCATCTGTGGGATCCGGTTCAATAGGAGGAAGTATCAGGCTCGGAATAAACAATAATTGGACACAAGGTCAAAAAATTAAATCTTTTGCATCTATAGGTTCATTTGGTGAGAAATCTGCAGGTACAAAAGTCTTTTTAGGAAATGGAAGTTTTGAATCTGTTTCCAGATTTGTTTTCAATACAAAAGATAATGATTTTGAGTTTAGTAATACTGAGAGTAAAAATTTTGAGATAGATAAGTTTTACAGGGAAAAGCAAAAATTTACAGCTATAAATAACACAAACTTTCTACAGGAATTCAACTATAAATTTTCTGATAAAGAATCACTAACTTCTCTTTTGTGGCTTGCTGATAACTGGCACGAGGTTCAACCTACAATGGAATCCAACTCTACAGATACTTTACAGCAAGTCACCTATAAAGATATTCATCTTCGTAGTTGGATTCAATACAACAATAACAACTATGATATAAATTATAAAATTGGGGTTGGATATGTTTATGATAATGCCATCTATAATCATTCTGATTCTATTTCTACTCAACGAATAGTCGGAGAGCTTGAAGCAAAATACAACTGGAGAAATATAAAGTATGCCATTGGGTTAAAAGGTAAACATATTGTACCCAAGGTACATGCCTATGCTGATGGAATAAAAGAAGACCAACTTGATATTTATTCCTCCATCCTCTGGAAAGTATCAAATAGATTGAACACAACACTTAATCTTAGAAAACAATTTGTAACCAAATTCAATTCCCCTTTTACTCCGGCTCTTGGTGTGGACTATAATTTATTTATCGGCGAACATAAAGCAACAAAATTTATTGGAAATGTTCAACGCTCTTTTCGCACTCCTACGCTGAATGATAGATATTGGAATCAACCCATGTACAAAGCCAATGAAAATCTTGTGGCTGAGGATGGATTAAATATTGAAGGTGGAATTAAGCATACTGTTTGCCACAACAAAAATACCTTTCAATTTTCAGCACAGTATTTTTATATGGATGTAAAAAATTGGTTAATGTGGGTTCCAATCAATATAAAATGGGAAGCAGCCAATATACTAAACGTTATTAGCAAAGGAGTTGAATTACACGCTGATGCTAATATAACACTAGGCCAATCAAATATTCGATTGGGATACAATTATACATACAATTATGTATTTAGAAATAAGTCCAAACTTAGTAAAGACGAAATAGGACGTCAATTAGAATATTCTCCTAAAAACTTAGCCAACGGTTTTATATCAATTACCAATTGGGGGTACAACCTGAATATAGATGGCTATTATGTAGGAAATAGATTTTACAATCAGGAAACGGAAGGTCCTAAACAATTAGAAGCCTATTCCCTATTTGACATAACTATATCTAAATCCATATTAAGATATAAAAATGAATTTAAAGCATTTTTTAAAATACATAACATTTTAGGAACCTCCTACCAAAATATCTATAGATATGCAATGCCTGAAACAAGTTATACTGTATCAATTCATTATACGTTCAACAATAAAAATAAACATTAAATTATATCAAAATGAAAAAGCTATTATTATTTTTTGCTCTTGTTTCATTATTTTTCACCTCTTGTGAAGATGATAGTAACCTGGGAACAGGTAAATTAAACATTGATGGTGTGTACATCGTAAACTACGGTAATTATGGTGGCACAAAAGGATCATTATCTTCTTTAAATCTTAACGATAGTACCATTAGCAATTATGTATATCAAGATATTAACAATGTGGCCATGTCTGGTAATCCGCAATATATATACAACTATAAAGATAGTTTATATGTAATGGGTAATAATAAAGACGAGGTATATCATTTTGACAATACGTTTCTTGAGCAAAACGCGAACGGGATTACAGATGATATTATTAAACCAAGGTTCTGTGTTGGCTATGGTGATTACCTATATATATCGTGTTGGGGTGGAGACATTTGGAATGACATAAACCTCTCATATATTGCTAAATACAACATCACAACTAATAGAGTGGAGAAAAAAATTCCATTATCAGGTGGAGCGGAAGGTCTGGAGGTTGTTAATGGCAAACTTTATTGTGCATTAAATTATTTAAATAATATTGCTGTAATGGATTTAGAAACGGAAGAATTTACTTTCATAGATCTTCCAGGAGTATCATCCTACATGATAAAAGACGATTCTGATAATTTATTTATTTCAATAATTGATTCATATAGTACGAATGTTACACAAACAGGTATAGGTTATATTAATACCCAAACTGACCAACTGGAAAAAGTATATGAACTTAGTGGTATTAGCACTGGATATAGTTCGATTATGGCTGCAAATAATGATTTTTCTAAAATTTATATTGTTGCCTCTTCATGGGTTGAGGAAACACCTGACAACTGGGTTCAAAAAGGAGGCATTCAAACTTTAGATGTCAATAATGGAGAATTTGAAACTGAACCATTCTTATCAAATGTAGATGGAATGAATGGTGTAAGTGTTAATCCGGAGACGAATGATGTATATTGTTTGATTTCAGAAAGCCCAACTAGTGGTGGTGTTCTTGAAGTTTATACACCATCAAAAGAAAAAATTGGAACATACACAACAGGTATTTCTCCGGCATGGGTATTATTTGTAAACTAATAACCTGAATCCTATATATAGTTTTTAATCTACCACACATTTAAAACTTTTGTTTATTCAACGACAAAGCCTTTTTATTCTAATGAATAATCAGGCTTTGTGTATTTAAGGATTTCAATAGATCATCCCATCCAACACTGAAAGCTATTGTTAATAAATTCCAAATAAGTATTTCATTCTCCCCTATCATCGTTTACTTAAATTCGTATTTTTGTGTTAACACTTTTCTAATGTAACTTCTGTAATGAACCGAAATAACATAAAATACCAAATTAAGGATTTAAGAGATACCCTTAATAAGCACAATCACAATTACTATGTATTAAATCAGCCTGTAATTTCTGATTTTGAATATGATCATATGATGAAGGAACTCATTGATCTTGAAATTCTTCATCCTGAATTTTACGATCCGGATAGTCCTACCCAACGTGTTGGCAGTGATATTTCAAATGATTTCACCCAAATCACCCATAAATATCCCATGTTATCATTAGGCAATACCTATAACGAAGAAGAGATATCCGATTTTCATAATCGTGTAGTTAAATCCATTGGCGAAAATATTGAATATGTTTGTGAGTTGAAGTACGACGGAACATCCATTAGCTTAAACTATGAAAATGGGAAACTCAAACATGCGGTAACACGCGGTGATGGAGAAAAGGGAGACGATGTAACTACCAATGTTAAAACGATTAAAAGTATACCATTAAAACTATCCGGGGACTTTCCTGAATCTTTTGAGATAAGAGGCGAAATATTTATTCCAAATTCCGAATTTGAAAAGATCAACAACTTACGTGAAGAAGAAGGACTGGCAACCTTTGCAAATGCTAGAAATGCAGCAGCGGGATCTTTAAAAATGAAGAAAAGTGCAGAAGTTGCAAAACGTGGATTAGATTGTTATTTATACTATATGTTAGGCGAAAACCTTCCCTCTTCAGTGCATTCTGAAAATCTTGAAAAAGCAAGATCCTGGGGATTTAAAATTCCTGAACATTATAAAATATGTAATTCTCTTCAGGAAATTAATAATTTTATAGAATATTGGGATAAAGAAAGACATAACTTACCTTTTGAAATAGATGGAGTTGTTATAAAAGTTAATGATACAAATCTTCAAAATGAATTAGGTTTTACTGCAAAAACTCCACGCTGGGCGATCTCTTATAAATTTCAAGCCGAAGAAGCTTGTACCCAATTGTTATCAGTAAGTTATCAGGTCGGAAGAACAGGAAAAATAACCCCCGTTGCCAATCTGGAACCGGTACAACTTGCAGGAACAACCGTTAAGCGCGCTTCACTTCACAATTCTGATATCATTAACCAGCTCAATTTACACGAAAATGATATGGTTTTTGTTGAAAAGGGTGGAGAAATTATTCCCAAAATAACCAAAGTTGATGTTGAGAAAAGGCAACCAGATGCTACAAAAATTAGTTTTATAAAGTTGTGCCCGGAATGTGGATCTGAATTAATACGACCAGATGGTGAGGCTGCTCATTATTGTCCTAACGAAAAGAAATGTCCTCCGCAATTAAAAGGAAAAGTGGAACACTTTGTAAGCAGAAAGGCCTTAAATATTGATTCTGTAGGCGAACAGGTAGTTGATTTATTATTCGAACAAAATATTATAAAAGATGTAAGTGGATTATATGAATTAACTTTTGATAAAATAAATGGATTAAGCAGGGTTGATCCCAATGATTCAACAAAAAAAGTATTCACATTTCAACAAAAGTCCGCTAATAATCTAATCTCTGGTATTGAAAAATCAAAACAAGCTCCTTTCGCCAATGTATTATTTGGATTGGGAATAAAGCATATTGGGGCAACAGTTGCTAAAACATTAACAAAATCTTTTCATACTATTGATAAATTAATGAATGCCACTTTTGAGGAATTAATTGCTATTGATGATATTGGCCCCAAGGTGGCAGACAGTCTAATTCAGTATTTTTCTGAAGATGAAAACAAACAATTAATCAGAAGATTAAAAACAGCAGGTCTAAATTTTGAAAGTGAACTCGAACAATTCACTGAAGGAAAATTTTCTGGCTTATCGTTTGTTGTAAGTGGTACATTTAATTCTTTTTCAAGAGATGAATTAAAGAAAATTATAGAACAACAAGGTGGCAAAAACCTTAGCGGGGTTTCTCAAAAAACATCGTATCTTGTGGCTGGTGATAAAACAGGCCCAAGTAAATTAGAAAAAGCACAAAAGCTAAATGTGACAATAATTAGCGAATCTGAATTTATTGAACTATTAGAAAATTAAATCTGTGAACTACTTTAAAAAACTTAGGATCAAAATAGGTGCATTCTTGCTAAAATTAAAATTACGAAAAGTAAAACACGATACGATTATTTGCAATTTAACTCAGGCAAAATACATCGGAATAGTTTTTAACTCACTTTCTGAAAATCAAATAAAAGTTGTAAAGAAAGTTGAAACTTATTATCATAGTAAAAATATTAATGTAGAAACTTTAGGATTTTGTAACTTAAAAAAATGTAATGAAACACATATTGGAGATAAGAATCACCACTTTGTAAGCTTACTGGATTTCAATTGGTTTTTTCAGGCAAAAAGTGAGATTCTTAAAAACTTCATTAATAAGGAATTCAATATTTTAATTAATTTATACAATGAAGATGAATTTCCATTGGAATATATTTTAAAAACTTCCAATGCAGGTTTTAAAGTTGGAAGTGCAAATACTAATAACGAAATGCACGACTTAATGATTGATGTTGGTAAAAGAAAAGATGATATTGAATATTTGTCAGAACAAATGAATCATTATCTTAACATCATAAACAACTAGTTGGCACGAAAATTGAAATTTTATATTTTGAAAACAAAATTCAATAAATATCTTACCAAAAATTTAAGTCATGAACACTAAATTATTTTCTTCATTAATTGCTGTCTTTGTCTTACTTATATTATCATCATGTGCAACTCATAAAGTCGAACGAGTTTCTCCTGATGAAGCTATTGATCTAAGTGGAAGATGGAATGATACAGACTCTAAAATGGTAGCCGAATCAATGGTTGATCAGATATTGTCAGGTGCATGGATAGAAAATCATATGAGAGATAGTAATGGTAAAAAACCTGTTGTTGTTGTTGGTATTATTTATAACAAATCACATGAGCATATTAACGCAGGAACCTTCATTAAAGATGTTGAAAGAGCCTTTATCAATAGCGGACGTGTAAGACTTATTCAAGCTGCTGAAAAAAGAGAAGAGTTGCGACAGGAAAGAGCTGCACAACAAGAATTTGCATCACCCGAAACCGCTAAAAAATGGGGTCGTGAATTAGGTGCTGATTTTATGCTTAATGGAGATATAAACTCAATAGTTGATACTTATAAAAAAGAACGGGTAAATTATTATCAAACAAATCTGGAGTTATCTA
>JBNKGY010000053.1:0-20465 GCA_050290065.1 Marinilabiliaceae bacterium | reverse complement strand
GCTTAAGATGGATGGTATTGATAAAGCCGATTTAACTCGTGATGAATTCATGGGTCATGCCTGGGAATGGACTGATAAACATGGTGGTATTATTTTAGAACAGCTAAAAAAGCTGGGTGCATCATGTGATTGGGACAGAACTTGTTTTACACTGGATGAAACCAGAAGTGAGGCTGTGATTGACACCTTTGTAAAACTGTATGAAAAGGGATTAATTTACAGAGGGGTTCGCATGGTCAATTGGGATCCGGATGCGTTAACAGCCGTTTCTGATGAAGAAGTAGTATATAAAGAAGTACATTCAAAGCTATATTACTTGTTATATAAAATTGAAGGGGAAGACGGGCATGTAACTATTGCCACAACGCGTCCTGAAACAATTTTAGGTGATACTGCAGTTTGTATAAACCCCAATGACGAACGATTCAAACATTTAAAAGGCAAAAAGGTATTGGTGCCATTGATTAATCGTTCTATTCCTATTATTGAAGATGAATATGTAGACATGGAGTTTGGTACAGGGTGTTTAAAAATTACCCCTGCACACGACCTGAATGACTATGAAATAGGAATGCGTCATAACCTGGAGAGTATCGATATATTAAACGATAATGGTAGTTTAAGTGAAGCTGCAGGTCTATTTGTAGGAAAAGATCGTTTTGTGGTACGTGATGAAATTATTCCTGAACTTAAAAATGCTGGTAATCTTTTAAAAGTTGAGGATTACGATAACAAAGTAGGTTGCTCTGAAAGAACAGGTGCAGTGATAGAACCAAAGCTATCCACTCAATGGTTTTTAAAAATGGCTGATATGGCCAAAGTGGCTTTGGATGCCGTAATGACAGACGAAGTACAATTTCATCCGGCTAAGTTTAAGAATGTTTACCGTCACTGGATGGAGAATGTTAAGGATTGGTGTATTTCTCGTCAGTTATATTGGGGACACAGAATTCCGGTTTATTACCTGGATAATGGAGATTTTGTAGTGGCTAAAAATGCAGAAGATGCTGTTGCTTTAGCCAGAGAAAAGGTCGGAAACCCAGAGCTGACTATTGATGATTTAAAACAAGAAGAAGATGTGTTGGATACATGGGCTTCTTCATGGTTATGGCCCATATCGGTGTTTGATGGTTTTAATCCTGATAAAGAAGAGATAGATTATTATTATCCGACCAGTGATTTGGTTACCGGACATGATATTATTTTCTTCTGGGTGGCCAGAATGATTATGGCCGGATATGAATTTAAAGGAAAATTTCCATTTAAGAATGTTTATTTCACCGGAATGGTTAGGGATAAGCAAGGGCGTAAAATGAGTAAGCAATTAGGAAACTCTCCGGATCCGTTGGATTTGATAGCTAAGTATGGCGCAGATGGTGTTCGTGTGGGTATGTTGCTTTGCTCTCCGGCTGGTGGAGACTTGTTGTTTGATGATGGGTTAACAGAACAAGGACGTAATTTTTCCAATAAAATATGGAATGCATTTCGTTTGGTAAAAGGATGGAATGTTGATGCAGGTATATCACAACCAGAGAGTGCCACAAAAGGTATTGAGTGGTTTAATCAAAAATTGAATCAAACGATAAAATTAGTAGATGATCATTTCAGTAAATTCCGTATCTCGGATGCACTAATGACTGTTTATACTCTGTTTAGAGATGATTTTTCATCATGGTATTTAGAGATTGTTAAGCCAGGTTATCAGCAACCTATTGATGCCAGAACATACAACGCAACCATAGAATATTTTGATAAGATATTGAGGTTATTACATCCATTTATGCCTTTTATTTCTGAAGAAATATGGCAGTTGCTCGACGAAAGAAAAGAAGGGGAGAGTATTATGGTTGCAAAAATGCCTGTTGCCGAAGAGGTTGATGAAAAGGTATTAGCAAGCTTTGAGCTAACGCAGGAGGCCATTGCAGGTGTTAGAAACATTCGAAAGCAAAAGAATATTCCTAATAAAGATGCTATTGCTTTAAGTATATTAGATAATGGTGGCAATTACGATAAGTCATTTGATGCAGTATTGGCTAAATTGGCAAATGCCAGCGAGCTTTCTTTTGTTACAGAAAAAGTAAATGGTGCCTTATCATTTATGGTAAAAGCGAATGAGTATTTTATTCCAATGGGAGATTTGGTAAATGTGGAAGAAGAAATAGCCCGATTGGAGGAAGAACTAAAGTATAATAAAGGATTTTTAACTTCGGTACTTAAAAAGCTGAGCAATGAGCGTTTTGTAAATAATGCTCCGGAAAAAGTAGTAGAAATAGAAAAGCAAAAACAAGCTGATGCTGAAGCCAAGATAAAAGCACTGGAAGAAAGCATTGCCAATATGAAGAAATAATTCAGGTTATATGAATCAATAAAAAATGCCGCTACTGCGGCATTTTTTGTGAATCATAGATTCAATAGTTGAATTTCTTCGTCTTTAAAAGAAAGAAGTAATTTCAATTTGCTATAGAATCTGAACAGAGTGAGAATCTGACTTCGTTTTAAAACTCCTGATAAACAGGAATAACCTCAAGCCCTTTATCTGTAAGCATTTTCTTCACTTTTGAAAATTTACGGGTAAAACCCAATAAGTATCCTCCACCTCCGGATCCACAAAGTTTTAATAGGTATTCGTTTTGTTCCATACCATCTTCCCAGTATTTAACAAAGTCAGTCGGAATCATTTCTTTTAAATACTGCAATTGAAATTTTGATAATTGTTTCATATGCTTATAAAAGTTATTGATATCACCAGCTAAAAGAGACTGAATGCATTTATTGGTAGTAGGTATCAGTTCGTTTTTAATTCGATTAATATAAGTAGGATTTAAGCACTTTTTCATAAATATATCAACCAGAGGAGCTGTTTTTCCTATCTGATGCGTATTTAAAATAAAAACAGCGTCATCAGTTTTTATATTTTTACGCGAAATTCCAATTGATGATATATCTTTTTGATTTTTAATAAACAGGGGATGTTTTAAATAACAGATCAAAGGATCAATGCCAGAACTTTTTCCATGAAAATAGCTTTCAAGCCTTGAAAATATGCTCTTTAATTGCTGGGTTTCTTCAACTTTTAAACGGATTTTAGCTTCAATTCTATTCAAACCATATTTTTTGTATATGGCTGCAACCAAAGCCCCACTACTACCTAAACCATATCCTTCCGGAATGGTAGATTCAAAAAATAGTCCTTTTTTAAGATCCTCTGTAAATCTGGGTATGTCAATAATATCAGAGGCTTCTTTAGCTAAGAATTCTGCATATTGAACCAACTGATTATTTGAATCTTTCGCATAATCTAAGTCCGTATATTCATCTGAATTTATATGAGATAATGAACCATTAAAATGTGAGTATGGTATTGTTAAACCATTCGAATCAAATAAAATGGAATACTCACCAAAAAGTAAAACTTTTGAATAAAATATGCTATTTCTTTTATTGAGCGACATTTTTAATTGCCAGGATTTAAGTTAAATAAAATTTTATTGCAACCTTGATTAGGATATTGCAACAGGTCCTTCTCCAATTTCATCATGAATCACCTGAGCATTATCACAATACCTAACTAATTTCGTTTGGATAAACTCTTGAACTTCTTTTTTGTTCGATTCAGGATATAAAACATGCATGTTTGGACCTGCATCGATGGTGAAACATACGGGGATGTTGTATTGTTCTCTAAATTCTCTTATTTGTTGAACAATGTTTAGCGAATTTGGTAAAAGTAAAGTGTAACCGGGTGATGAACTCATCATTAATCCATGTAAACTCAGTGCTTCAGATTCTGTTATTTCAATAAAGGAGTTTAAATCACCGGTTTTCAGGGTGTCAATTAGTGTATTGATGTTGTTATTAGCCTGCTGTATTCTGCCTTGTTTATAAGGATGGTTTTCCATTAACTGGTGACCAACAGTGCTGCTTATTGCCTTTTTATCACTACTTACTAATAGAATGGAATCCTGAATGTTCTGAAATGCCGGATGTATTTGATTATTAATATTTACTGCGAATTTATTGCTGCTGTTGGGAGACTGTTCTGTTTGCCCCCAAAGGTTCCATCCTCCATACACAGACCTGCATGCACTCCCGGAACCCAGTCGGGCAATTTCAGATACAAGCTCACTTTGTATCTTTTCTCCTGTAATTTTCTGATGTATTTCTGATAATGAAATGGCCAGTGCACTAAAACTACTTGCCGAAGATGCTATTCCTGATGAATGAGGAAAGGTATTATCGCTGTTGATGTTAAGTTTGAATTGAGTAAGCCAGGGAAAAAATGAGTTGATTCTAATGAAAAACTGATGAATTTTTTCTTCAAATGTCTTATTCCGGTTATTCTGGAATCTGAAAATAAAATCAAAGTCTGATTGATCTTTGTTGAATTGGTAATCTATGGTAGTTTTTGTTACTGAATTTTTTAAACTAAAACTAATAGAAGGATTTACTGGAATTTGTATATCCTTTTTTCCCCAATATTTAACAATGGCTATGTTGGAAGGACTTTGTATTTTAATTTTGCCGGATTTACTCTTGTATTCCGTTTCTTTTGAATCCATATATTTCTTTTATACCACAGTGTATTGAATGAATAAACCATGATTAAAAATTACAAGCAATTTTCTCTATTTAATGACACGGTTTAGATAATATTAAATCTTTGTAGGTGAATATGGTATCTAACTTCTTACTTTTGAAATATTGATAGATGTAGTCAGCAGGTTGATTACTGACAGCCATAAAAAAATCACCTCCCCAGGCTCCTAAAGATTTTATAGAACCGTCAAAGTCACTAAAATGTTTTTGCTTGATCGGTGTTTTTTTAATAATATGACTGATAATCTTTTCGTGTTCGTTTATTAATTCCTGAAAATCAGTAAGGTTGGTGCATACTGCTATCAGTGTTGATAAAGTACTAATTTGAGAAATATCTGATTCACTAATCTTTTTTTGAGCAAATCCCTTAATTGCATCTTTTGAACTCTTTTTTTGTCCGGAATACACAAAATAGATGTTTTCGTGAAATGGAGGATCAAAGTTTATCATCACACTACGTGGTTCATTTTTAACCAACAGAAAAAATAAGGGCATGCTTTTCTCTGCATTGGCTATATCATAACCTGAACCACCAAAGGTATGCTTAAGTAATTCGTAAGGATCAATATTTAAGTATTTCGATAGATTGTATATCAGGGTAGAACTACTTCCGAGTCCCCAGTTTGGATTAAATTCAAGCTGAGTGATTATTTTCTTATTAACAATATCATTAATGCTGAATTTACTCAGTTTAAGTGCATTCCGGAGAATTTTCTGCGTTTGTTTTCCAAACGAACTGTTCGTGGTATCTGTGATGGTTAGTTTATCATTAAAAGTCACACTATTCCATAAACCATCAGTGTGGTAAGCCATCCAGTTTAATTCGTTAGAATTCGATGAAAAAACTTCCATTTTTTGACCTAATTGTAAAGGAACTGTAAGTGCTTTAGCTCCTTTTAATACCAGGTACTCTCCTGAGATCATTAATTTTCCATTTCCTTTTGAAGAAAATATTTTATTTGGTTTAGTCATATCAGATTAATACATGATTCATCAGGGGAATTAATGGGTAATTCGTATGTTTTTTAAAAAGCTTTCCACAGCAGAGTGACTAACAGTATGGTTTTTAAAATAGTCAATTGCTTTTATTTTCTCATCATTAGTAGCTTCTAAAGTTGATAGGATATTAGATAAATGCATTTTCATATGTCCTTTTTGAATACCAGAAGTCACAAGCGCAGCTACTGCAGAAAAATTATTGGCTAATCCGGAGGCTGCAATAATCTGCATCAGTTCCTTTGCATTTGGTTTTCCAAGCAGATTCATTGATTGTTTTACCATAGGGTGGAGGTTAGTTAATCCTCCAACGGTTCCTATAGCTAAAGGAATAGTGATAGAGTAGGTAAAAGTGTTTTTATTAAGCTCTATTGCAGAAAGAGAACTGTATTTCCCGTTTCGGGATGCATATGCATGAATTCCGGCTTCAATGGCTCTAAAATCATTTCCTGTTGCTAAAACAACAGCATCTACACCATTCATAATGCCTTTATTGTGTGTTACAGCTCTTGCTGTACTGTGGTTTGCAATATCTATTGCTCTTTTGAATCGGGAAACAAAATCCTGAGCGTTAAATTTTCCACTATAGGCTTTAAGGTCATCAATAGCACATGAAACGGAGCATTTTACCAGGCAGTCCGGTGTGTAATTCGACAAAATGGCCATAATTATTTCGCAGGAATTACTTTTGTCTTTTAGACTGAGAAAACCATTTAAGGCTTCTCCCATCTGTTCTAAGCACGAGTTAATAAAATTGGCTCCCATAGAATCAACGGTTTCAAAAGAAACCTTCAAACAATATGTGTCTTCTATATCAGGGGATAATGACTCTAATTCAAAAGCAGTGATTCCACCTCCCCTGAGATTCATTTTATGAGTGAGATCGGATACTGATTTCTTGAGATGATCAGATATCTCGTCTATCATCTGAAGAAGTTGCTCATATTTCCAGTCCGACGTAAAAAATAACTGTCCTGTTTTGGTTGTAGCTATTATTCTGGCTTTAAAACCACCATGCTGAGCCCAGAATTTGGCAGCTTTTGAAGCTGCAGCAACAACAGAGCTTTCTTCAATAACCATTGGAACAGCATATGTATTGCCATTAATTACAAAACCAGGAGCAATGCCATATGGTAAATAAAAGTTACTGATTGTATTTTCAGAAAACTGATTGTACACATCCTGAAGATGTGCGTGTTGATGAGTGTTTAATACTTCTTTAAAAGATGATGATAAAGAATATTCCCTGGTTAAGGCATCAATTTTTTCATCTACGGTTAATTTCGAAAATCCTTGTATCATATTTAATAGGTACCTGTTCAATATTATTTAGATGTGACTCAAATAGCTATTCTGAACTTCATCTTACTACAACTAATTATAAATACCAGATGTAAAATTGATTTAAAAATTTAGATAGTAAACCTTTCGCATCATTAACTCAAATATACTTTTGTATTTACTCTTTGATTTTTAAGAATGCATTAGCCAATTGCCATCCTTTTTCCAGATTTTTGATAAATCCTTGTAGTGAAGCATAATCCTGCATGGCATATTGAAGAAATGTTGATCCCATTCCAACAACAGCAGGGAGCTTACATATTTTAGCCAGGTAATAACCGTCGAGTAGTGATTTAATGCCTCCTGAAATGATAATCTGTTTGCACCTTGTATCCTGCTCTTCTACAATCTGATTTACCATTAAAGTCATTTCTTTAGCCGTGTGACCAACATTAGTAAAACCAGTGAAAAGGGAGTTTTTATTCTTACTTCTGATTTGTTCTAATTTGGTAAAATTAGTTCCTCCTAATGCGCCAAATTCAAGAGCTGCAATATTCAGATTCAGCAGTGCCTTAATACTTTCATAACCCATTCCTTGTCCTACCTCTTTTACAATTATGGGTGATTGTGTATTTTCTGTTAATTCCTGTATAGT
The DNA here is from genome assembly GCA_050290065.1 of Marinilabiliaceae bacterium. Lineage (GTDB taxonomy): Bacteria > Bacteroidota > Bacteroidia > Bacteroidales > Marinilabiliaceae > Saccharicrinis. The sequence continues at coordinate 12,937 of JBNKGY010000053.1, read as the reverse complement.
TTCAATAGGAGGGCGCTTAAACCGATCTCCCTCAGGTTGAAAAGCTTCCTGAAGAGGATTAATATGAATGATGGTTCCATCAGCATCTAATTGTTTATTGAGATAATCAATTTTGCTGACTTCCTTTTTTTCGATTAACTCCTCAAGTTGAGCTATTCCTAAATTAGAATAAAAGGGGTAATCATTACCAATCAGGTGACGAACCTTAAAATCGTCCCAGTATTCATCACCTTTAAATAAAACTCTGCAAGAGCCTAAACCCATTCCTAAGCCGAATTCTCCGGCAACCTTTGCGAGTTTAGAGTTAATGGCTCCGGCACGTAAGGTGCCACCTGTCATAGAGGATATCCAAAAAGGAAGATTCATTTTTTTACCTAAAAACTGAATCGGTTCAATTTTTTCTGATGGATGAGCCGACAACATAGGTTCGTACATAAAACGACTGTCAGCATGCATTTCACTAACCGATGCATCAAAAGCTAAATGTATATGTTCTTTTTTTCTATCCTCCATAGGGTGATAATGAATAATTATTGATGATTACAATCCCAGATTTCTCGAAATTACCATTTTTAGTATTTCAGTAGTCCCTTCTCCAATTCGCAATATACGATGATCTCTGTAAAATCGTTCAATATCCTGCGATTTAAATAATCCAGCACCACCGAATATTTGAATTCCTTCATCTGAAACTTCAGCAGCTACCTCGCTACAATATAATTTTGCCATTGCAGCTTCTTTGCTGTATGGAAGGTTGTTATCTTTTAACCAACAAGCTTTATACAGTGTATTCCGGGCTAGTTCAATTTTAAGATCCATATCTGCTAATTTGAATTGTATGGCCTGAAATGAACTAATGGGTTTACCAAACTGATTACGTTCTTTGGCGTAATTCAATGCCATCTCAAAGGCACCTTGCGCCAAACCCAATCCCATAGCTGCAATTGATAGCCTGCCGGAGTCCAGGGTTTTTAGCACCTGACTTAATCCCTTATTTTCTACTCCAAGCATATCATTATCTGATACTGCACATTTATCAAGCTGGATTTCTGCAGTGTCAGAGGCACGCCACATCATTTTACCCAAGGTGCGTTTTGTAGAGAAACCACCGGAATTTCTATCCAGTAAAAAGGTTGAATATGTTGCTTTACCATTTTTTTTACCGGTTTGAGCTAATACCGTCAATCCGGCTAAAAGTTCATTGCTACCATTGGTAATGTATCTCTTTGTACCTGATATTTCCCAACCATTATCTTTTTTTGTTGCGATGGTATCTACGCCCCGGGCATCAGAACCTGCATTTTCTTCTGTAAGACCCAAAGCCCAGACTTTGTTTCCATTTAACAGGTCAGGTAATAAGTTTTTCTTTTGCTCATCAGTACCAAATGCATATATAGGTGCCATACCAAGAGAATTATGGGCAGCCATGGTAACAGCTTGAGAACCGTCAATCCTGGCTAATTCTTCAACTGCAATAATATATGAAATTGTATCTAATCCCTGACCGCCATATACTTTAGGTATGTCGATACCATATAATCCGGCTTGTCCCATCTTCTGTGTTAATTCAACAGAAAAGGTTTCATCTTTATCTAATTTCTGTGCTAAAGGTTTAATTTCTTGTTCAGCAAATTGTCTTACTTTTTGTCTGAATGTTTCTTTGTCCTGGCTGTAAAAAGGTGTCATTAAATTATACTTAAAGTTTTCTATTTATTTCGTATATGTCATTTCTACGATCTTTCAGATTTCTAACACTTCCGAATTGATTTAGTTCACGAAGTAAGTCAATATCCACATCTGAAATTAAAATCATTTCAGTATTCTGTGTAGCCTCAGCCTTAATACCGTTGGTAGGAAATGCAAAATCGCAAGGTGTAAATATCATCGACTGGGCATATTGAATATCCATATTATGTACATTGGGCAAGTTACCAACGCTGCCCGCAATGGCTACATAACATTCATTTTCAATGGCACGAGCTCTGGCACAATTGCGAACTCTGGAATAACCATTCTGTGTGTCGGTTAAAAATGGAACAAATAGTATATCCATTCCCTGATCTGCTAAAATCCGGCTTAACTCCGGAAATTCGGCATCATAGCAAATCAGAATACCTATTTTACCACAATCGGTATCAAATACCTTAATTTCTCTACCACCTTGTAAACCCCATACTTTCTCCTCATCAGGTGTTACATGTATCTTTTCATACCTTTCCATTGTACCATCGCGCTTGCACAAATAGCCAACATTGAACAGTTTATCATTCTTTAATTCAGGCATACTACCGGTAATGATATTAATGTTGTATGTAATCGACAATTCTGAGAACCGCTGAACAATAGTTTCGGTATGCCTGGCTAATTCACGGATGGCATCCGGTTCTGATAAATGGTTGTTTTCGGCCATTAATGGGGCATTGAAAAACTCAGGGAACAACGCAAAGTCAGAACGATATCCAGAAACAGCATCCACAAAATATTCAGCTTGTTGCATCAATTGATCCAGCGTATCATAAGGTCGCATCTGCCATTGAATCAATCCCAGGCGGATCACCTTCTTCTTTGTGGTGGCTTTTAAGTTGGGTTTCTCATAGTATATGTTATCCCATTTAAGTAATACCGCAAATTCATTGGATGCTTCATCACCTTCAAGATATCCCTTTAACACTTTTGAGGGATGAAAATCATTGGATATTTGAAAGTTAAGTACAGGATCATTGATCTCTTTTCCCTTTACTTTTTCAATGTATTGTTTTGGGGTGATTTCATCCGCATATTTATGATAATTGGGTATACGCCCACCAAAAGTGATCCCTTTTAAGTTGAGTTTTTCACAAAGTTCTTTTCTGTAATCATACAGTCTTCTTCCCAGCCTCAATCCTCTGTATTCCGGTTTTATAAACACATCAATACCATATAAGGTATCACCTGCATCAGTATGTGTATTAAAAGTGTAATTTCCGGTTATATCTTTATAGGTATGAACGTCGGTAAATTTTTCGTAATCAACTATTATGGATAAAGCACATCCAGCCAACTCACCATTTATTTTAATAACGACTTGTCCGTCCGGAAATTTATCGATGAGTTTTTTAATGTGATGTTCCTTCCAGTAGGATTCAGGCATGGATTGGTATGCGACTACCATGGCTTGCTTTAATTCTTGATAATCATCTAATTGAAGGTACTTAAGTTCAATGTTTTCAATATCGTTAATATCCATAATAGTTTAATTTGTCAATTGAGGTTATTGAATAATAAAGTGGTACTAAATAAGGGTGAATTTAAGAATTATAAATTTCTCGCTGATTATTAGAGGGTTTCTAATAATAATTGGTTCAGGCTAACCTGATCTCCCTTCACAACCTGCACTTTAGTAACCGTGGTGTCCTTCCAGGCATTAATGCAATTTTCTGTTTTCATGGCTTCTAATATCATTAAAGGACTGCCTTTTTTAATTATTTCTCCTTCTTTTACCATTACATCAATGATTCTTCCTGGCATAGGCGCCTTCAGGCTTTTAATGTTTACCTTATTTTGTTTTTCTTTATTGTTGTTTATTCTTTGTGGTTTATCAGATATGGTCCATTTTATACCTTCGAACTGGAAGTAGAAAATCCCATTTTTTCCAAATAGATAATTCAACTTATATGAAGTATGGTTCAGTAAAAAAGAAACTTCATACTCTTCAATTTCTATGTCGGTTATATATAAAGGTGACTCATTTCTGATTTGAAATTCAATTTGTTCTGAAGTAGTGGATAACAGGGTAATGTCTAATATCTCATTATTTATATATATCAAATGCTTTTGTACTTGTCTCCAGAATCCAATTTGATTCCAGACACCATCTTGAGGGCATTTAACGTTATTCTTAATCAGCAGATAAGCTGCAGTTAAAACTTTTATCTCTTTATTAGTCAGGAGTTTTTTCTCAGTTAACTTTTCCTTTTTCCTTTCGAAAAAGGAAGTTGTATAAGTGCCGGATTTAAAATCTTCATCCTTAATGGATTGTAAAATTAACTCACGATTCGTATCCACACCAAAAAGCGCATAGTCTTCTAAAAAGGCTTGTAAATGCACAATGGCTTGTTCTCTGTTATTGCCTTTGGCAATTACCTTTTTTAATAAAGGGTCAAATTCCGGATTTAAATTCTCTTTAGGTTGAGCGCCACCATCTATCCTTATATACGGATGCTTTGGGATATGCGTTCCCAGTATCTTTCCGAAAGAGGGTTGAAAATTCTTCACCGGATTCTCAGCATAAATTCTACATTCGATGGCATGGCCACAAGTGATGATGTCTTCCTGCTTATATTTTAAAGGATGACCCATTGCAATAAGAACTTGCTCTTTTACAATGTCAATACTGGTAATTTCTTCCGTAACAGGGTGTTCAACCTGAATTCTGGTGTTCATTTCCAGGAAATAATGTTTTTGATCGGGAGTAAGCAAGAATTCTACCGTGCCAGCACCCACATAGTTTATTTCCCTAGCTAAAGTAATCGCATCCTTTAGTATTTTATCTCTTGTTTCCGGAAGAAGATCAGGGGCAGGTGCTTCTTCAATTACTTTCTGATGTCTGCGTTGTATGGAGCACTCTCTTTCAAACAAGTGAAGGGTATTGCTATGAGTGTCAGCTAAAATCTGAACTTCAATATGACGGGGGTTTTCAATATATTCTTCAATATATACAGAGTCATTACCAAAATACCTTTTTGCTTCAGCTGCAGCAGCCTTTATTTCGTTTATGAGTATGCTGTAGTCACGGACTACTCTCATACCTTTACCACCACCACCTGCTGCCGCTTTAATCACAACCGGTAATTGTAGTTTACCGACATTTTGTATCATCTCATCCATACTCCCGGTTACCTTATTGAGCAACGGAACCTGACAAGAAGCTGCAATTTGATTAGCTTCTTCTTTATTGCCCATTTGCTTGATTTGCTGTGGAGTAGGACCTATGAAAATAAGGTTGTTTTGTTGACATAGATCAGCAAAGTTTTCATTTTCAGACAGGAATCCGTATCCCGGATGAATGGCATCTGCATGATATTGTCTGGCAAGATTTACAATAAGAGCACCATTTAAGTACGTCTCGTTAAGTGTTCGTCCCTTCATTAAAACCTTATGGTCAGCCTTTTGAACATGCAAAGCCTCTTTCTCTTTTTCTGTATATATGGCTATGGTTTCAATACCCATAGATTTTACAGTCTTCATAATTCTAACAGCAATTTCGCCTCTGTTAGCAATAAGTATTCTTTTTATTTGATGGTATTGATGAATCATCTGGTTTTATTTTTTTAGCTGTTAGCTATTGGCTGTTGGTTTTTAGTGGATTACAGTAAGTGGTCAATTGTTCTGCATGGACATAGTTCATTATTCACTGGACACTGTACATGTCGACTAGTGCTCTTCATTCCATACCGGATTTCTCTTTTCAAAGAAAGCAGTTACGCCTTCCTGACCTTCAAAGGACGTTCTGGCACTTGCAATCATTCGTGCACAATATAATAATGAGGAATCATCATCCTGTCTCTCTTCTAAACGATTGATTAATGATTTCGTTTGTATAAGTGCTCCGGGGGCTGCCAAAGCTATGTTTTCTGCTATTTCCAACGTCTTTTTCCTGATGTTGTTATCTTCATCAATAAAATGCACCAGGCCTTCATTCATTGCCTCCTTTGCAGTGAATGGTGTTGGCATCAGCAATCTTTTTCGTGCATTACTGCTACCCATTTTTAAAAGGATGTATGGAGCAATAGTAGCAGGAATAATTCCCAGTCTGACTTCAGGAAATCCGAAGCTGGAACTACTTTCACAAACAACAATATCAGAGCAGGCTATTAATCCAATGGCACCACCAAATGCCGATTTTTGTACTTCACAGATTACGGGTTTTGGGAAGTTATACAACGATTCAAATAAAGTGATGAAAAGCTTGGCATCATTAATGTTTTCCGTTTTGGATTGAAGGATTCCCTGCTTCATCCATTCCAGATCAGCTCCTGAACAGAAATGGTTTTCCTCTCCATACAATACCAGAACCTTAAATAGGCGGTTCGACTTTTGATCGGTCAGCAATTGAATCATTTCTTCAATCATCTGCCTGTTTAATGCATTGCGTTTTTGTGGTCGGTTGAGCCCTAAATAAGCAACCTGATTTTCTATGTGAAAATGAATCGTTTCCATATTTGCTTTACATTCTGAAAATCCCGTATGAAGAATCTTCGTATTGTTTGTTTTGAGAAATACTTAAACCAAGAGTTAATATCATTCTTGTATCAGCCGGATCGATAATACCATCATCCCAAATTCTGCTGGTGGCAAAAAGAGGAGAAGCTTCTTTTTTAAAACCTTTTATTGTTTTGTCTCTGAGTTCTAATAATTCATTTTCTGAAATGCTTTTTCCAGATGAGTTGGCCTGGTCTCTTTTAACGGTTGTTAGCACATCTGCAGCTTGTTTGGGTCCCATCACAGAAATACTGGAATTGGGCCATGAGAATAATAATCGAGGATTAAATGCCCGACCACCCATGGCATAGTTTCCGGCACCATAACTACCGCCAATCATTATTGTAAAAAAAGGAACTTTTGAATTAGCCAAAGCATTTACCATTTTGGCTCCATCTTTTGCAATGCCTTTTCTCTCATAATCTTTACCCACCATAAAGCCTGTAATGTTTTGTAAAAATACCATGGGTATATTCCGGTTATTACAAAGTTGTATAAAATGAGCTCCCTTTTGTGCAGATTCAGAGAATAAAATACCGTTATTGGCTAAAATACCCACTCTGTAACCATTGATGTTAGCAAATACAGTTACCAGTGTGGAACCATAATTAGGTTTAAATTCCTCAAACGTACTACCATCTGTCAGGTGCTTTATCAGATTTCTAACATCTTTTTTATGACTGCCTGCCTCTGGGATTTCCTGATATATGGCCTCTCGCAAAAATTTTGTTGGTTTCGCAGAATCTTGAATCCATGACATTTTCTCAGGTTTGGGTAGGCTTTTAAAAATATCACGGCAAATTTCAATGGCATGATGGTCATCTTCTGCCAGATGATCGGCCACACCTGATTCTGTAGTATGCATTTCTCCACCACCTAACTCTTCAGCAGAAACATCCTCACCTGTTGCCGCTTTTACCAATGGAGGCCCCGCCAAAAATATAGTACCTTGATTTTTAACTATTATGGTTTCATCGCTCATGGCAGGAATGTAAGCCCCTCCGGCAGTGCAAGACCCCATCACAATGCTGATTTGGGGAATTCCTTTAGCAGACATTCGTGCCTGATTGTAAAATATGCGGCCAAAATCATTTTTATCCGGAAAAACATGAGCCTGTTCCGGTAGAAATATCCCACCAGAATCCACCAGGTATACACAAGCCAGGTTATTTTGCTCTGCTATTTCCTGAGCCCTGATGTGTTTTTTGATGGTTTCTTTAACGTATGTTCCTCCTTTGGTTGTAGCATCATTGGCTATAATGATGGTTTCTCTGCCATTAATGACACCGATTCCGGTTATAATTCCGGCCGAAGGGAAGGTGTTGTTATACTGATTATAGGCAGCCAACGCGGATAGTTCTATAAATGGCGTTTGAGGATCAATCAATAGATCAATTCTTTCATGAGCTAATAGCTTCCCTCTTTTTTTATGTCTTTCTTTCTGACTTAGGTTTAAATTACGAATTTCGTTCAGGATGCTCTTAAACTCCTTTACAGAATCAGGCAATCCATTTTCACTGGTCAGATATTCCTTTATATTGGATTTATTATTCATTGTGATATTTTCAAACAATAGCTTGATTTAATAACCAACAGTAATGAAAAATGTTTGAGAAGATGATAAATAAATCAAACAATATGTAAGGTGTAAAATGATATTTTTTCATACCATGTTCATAATGAACAGAATTAGAATAAATCAGATACCCGTACACCACAATTATTCCTTTCAGGAAAGTCAGGGAACGGTTCTAATTCCCTTGATGGTTATATAGAACCGTTCCTTAAGTTAACCAGCAATGATGTTGCTACTCAAAAGTCGGAAATCGGGAACGGTTCTCTATACGCAAGCTGTCCATCAAAACCGTTCCTTAAAAATAACAAGCACTTTTTATATTTTTTGTGGTCAATTATGATTTTGTACAAGTATTTTTCAAAGTATTTATATTGCATTTGTGATATTCTCGTGAATATTGAGGGTTATTAATTGAAGCAATAAAATATTATAATGAAGAAGATATTTTCAGGATTTATATTACTGGTTTTTTTTCAAATTTTCTCCTTAGCTCAAATTACAGATGAGGATTATGCAAGAGCAGATTCTGTATCAAAATTTAGCAGGATGGTTTATGGTGATGGAATTGATGTACACTGGATAAAAGAGACGAACTTACTCTGGTATAAAGTATATACAAGGCGGGGGAGGGAATACAAGCTTGTTGATCCAATAAAAAAGAAAGTTTCTGCACTTTTAAATCAGGAAAAAATGGCCGCAAGTTTAAGTAAGGCCCTGCATAAAGAAATTAAACCATTTAAATATCATCTTCGACGGTTAAACGTGAATAAGAATCTTAAGGAAATTACTTTTGAGTATGATCAGAATAAATTTAAAAGTAATTTGAAGAATTATAGGACAGAAGTAGTTGGGAAGGTTGAAAAAAGTGAAACCCACCATTGGGGATGGACAGATGGAGCTTATGATTTTGATCCATTTTATTCTCCGGATTCAAATTATGTAGCCTATATAAAAAACTACAATGTATATGTTAAAGATTTAGCTTCAAAAAAAGAATTTCAATTGAGTCGTGATGGATCCCTGGGTGAATTTTATTCCGGCGATATACATTGGTCGCCCGATTCAAAGAAAATTGCAGCATTAAAAATCAGAATCAATGAAAAACATTATATTCATTTTATCGACTCATCACCAGATGATCAGCTGGAACCCACGCTAGTTAAACGCGAATACCTGAAGCCTGGTGATGCGCTTCCCATTGCCAAACCTTGTTTGTTTCACCTGGATAGTAAACAGCAAATAGAGGTGGATTACCAACCTTTTGAAAATCAATTTTCATTGGGAAAAGTAAAGTGGTATAATGACAGTGGGGCATTTACATTTGAATTTAATCAAAGAGGACATCAGGTATTTCAGGTAGTGAAAGTAGACGCAAATACCGGTAAATATCAGGTAATAATTAATGAAGAATCAGAAACATTTATTGATTATAGCGGAAAATATTATCGTTATGATCTTGATACAACAGGTCAGATTATTTGGTCATCAGAAAGAGATGGATGGAATCATCTTTATATGATTGATAGTAATTCAGGTACTGTAGTTCGTCAGATTACCAAAGGAGAGTGGGTTGTTAGAGGTGTAGAGCATGTTGATGAAGCAAGCGAAACCATTTATTTTAAGGCGAGCGGAAGAAATATAGATGAGGATCCTTATTTTATTCATTACTATAAAATCAATTTTGATGGTTCCGGTTTGGTGGATCTTACACCTGAAAAAATGAATCATAAGGCTGTGTTCTCAGATAATTATCAATGGTTTACAGATACGTATTCAAAAGTAGATGTGCCTTCGGTAAGTGTGCTTCGCAATACCGTTGACGGAAGTATAGAAATGGAACTGGAGCAAGCTGATATTAGTGATATACTGGCAAAGGGATTTCGTTTTCCGGAAGTATTTGTAGCTAAGGGGCGTGATGGGAAAACTGATATATGGGGTAATATTTATTATCCGACTTATTTTGATTCCACCAAAACATATCCCATTATTGAATACATTTATGCAGGACCCCATGGGGCTTTTGCTCAAAAAAGTTTTCGAAGTTATAACTACGCATTTTCCGGATTAGCAGAACTGGGTTTTATTATCGTTCAAATGGATGGTATGGGTACTTCTTATCGATCAAAGGCGTTTCAGGATGTTTGCTATAAAAACCTAAAGGATGCAGGGTTTCCTGATCGGATTAAATGGATTAAAGAAGCCGCTGAATTGCACCCTTTTATGGATACCACAAGGGTTGGTATATTTGGAGGGTCTGCTGGTGGACAAAGTTCAACAGGAGCGCTGTTATTTCATCCTGAGTTTTATAAAGCCGCAGTATCCTCATGTGGTTGTCATGATAACAGAATGGATAAGATATGGTGGAATGAGCAATGGATGGGATATCCTGTGGGCAAGCAATACGAAGAATGTTCAAATGTGGTAAATGCTTATCGCTTAAAAGGAAATTTGATGTTGATTTTGGGAGAGTTAGATGATAATGTGGATCCTTCAACCACCATGCAGCTTGCTGATGCCTTAATAAAAGAAGGAAAGGATTTTGAGTTAGTGGTGTTGCCTGGAGTAAACCACACACTGGGAGGATCATATGGTGAAATGAAACGAAGAGACTTTTTTGTAAAGTGCTTTTATGAAAAATTACCACCTCATCATAATCAAAAGTAAAGGGTAAGATATTCCAACGGTAGATATAAATTCTCATGTAGACAAATAGTATTTAGTGCCTGTCCATAAAGTCGGATGTTTAGAGTATAAAGTTTAAGTACAAGATGTTCAGATATCCTTATTGTCAAATTAAACTTTCGATATTTTAAGTTTCCTTGAACTTTACCGAATGTAGTAACCTGAGTTCGACATAAAATTTTGAATTCAGACCGCTTATAAATAGTGAGGTTCAACTGAAAATTATAAAATAATAGCGGGCTATTTTGAATAATTTTCAGGAAGAAGATCACTGCTTATAAGCGGAATCACTTATGCTTTGCATAAAAAACTGATCTACTGCGTTAAATTTTTCGAGCTAGCTCGCTAGCCCTGCAAAATTTGCCTTGTATATCTGCCTTTTATATCAATCTGAATTCGAAAATTTTAATCGAACTCAGGTTAGTAATATGTAATCATTAAATAGTGACTTTCTCCTGATTGATTTCTACTCTTTCTTAACGGATTAGTTCATTATATAGATTGAAGTTTTCATCATCAAAGCACACAAAAATTACTTTGTCGATAGTAGGATAGGAGGCGTTTTTAATGGTTTCAATGGCCGTAATCGCTGCTTCTTTTTTTGGATAGCCGTAAACACCCGTACTAATATTAGGGAAAGCAATTATTTTTATATTATTTTCAACTGCGATATTTAAGGAATTCAAGTAGCAGTTTTTAAGCTTGATCTGTTCTCCATAACTTCCACCTTGCCATATGGGTCCAACTGTATGAATGACATATTTGGCTGGTAACTGACCTGCAGTTGTTATGACTGCCTCACCTAGTGGACATTTTCCTTGTGTATTTTTGATAATAATACATTCGTCAAGTATTTCAGGACCACCTGCCCGATGAATAGCACCATCGACACCTCCACCTCCCATTAAACTCGAATTGGCAGCATTAACAATAGCATCAACTTGTATTTTGGTAATATCACCTTTAATAACTTGTAATTCCATAGCCTTTTATTATTAGGTTGTTAGCCATATTATTCTTAAGAATAAACAGGGCAGATTTTATAGGAAAAAATTTTACTATCAGTGTTCGAACTATAATTATCGGGTAAGTCAGATTTTTAGTGTAATCTGAGCTTTGAATATAAACCGAACTTTGGTAAATAGTGTCAGCAAGAAAACTCCATTTTTTTCGTTACTCTTGCTCTCAAAATGATCATTTACGGCAGTAAACTCACATTTTTCGAGCTTCGAAAGCCTCAAAAATAAAGCTTTCTTATCTACCACTTGAGTTTTCGTGCAAGTACTAAATAATTATACAATTTATAGAATTTCGAAGAAAAAACGATAATCTGTTTACGAATAAAGTCAGAAATAAAAGGGTGTTCAATTGGTTTGTTGAGTTATATAGTGTCAGCAAGAAAACTCCATTTTTTTTGAGCTTCGAAAGCCTCAAAAAAGAAGCTTTCATATCTGCCACCTGAGTTTTAGTGCAAGTACTAAATATAGTCCCAACTTTGTTATAGTAAAAACAAAGTTGGGAGAATAACTTTATAATCCCTTTGCCTTTAGTAGTTCTTTGTTTTTGTCACTCCAGGCTTTACAGGCAATATACGTTTCCTTTGCGAATGATGGAATATCTTCAAAATCCATCAAAAGCCGGTCTTCAACCAAATCATGTAATTCACTGGCTTTTTGGCCTGCTTTAAATTTCAGTTTGTTAACTTCTTTTTCTAAATCTTTAATTTCATCTTTACTCATAGGTGATTATTTTTCTTCATTACTAGTTGTTGATATTGATTCTATCTTATTCCAATCGTAATAAGTGTTACATACTTTATCATCAATAGTTTCCGAGATCCAAACGATTGAATCTTCTAAAAATATTGAAGCATTTTTATAAACTTTACCATTATTAATTTGTAATTCAACACCTTTTCTTTGTTTTCGAGATAGAGTGCCGTGTAATGGCATTGTAGCATACTCAAGTACTTTTTCCCATGTTTGTTTTATTTCCATCTTTTGTATGTTTAAAATTAAATGTCCTAAGAATTTACAAACACTAAACCAGTTGTTGTAAAGATTTGAAATTCAGTATGATGATTGTGTGAAATCTACTTAATTGTAAGATATTGGAGTAAATAACTACTTAAATGTAGGAGTGGAATATTATAATCCTCCATTACAAATAAATAGTGTTCGTCTATAAAGTCCAACCACTGCGTTGTTGCTCACAATCCAGATCCTCATATACGCTGGTATACTGCGGTTTGAATTTTTCACACGCCTTGTATTTAAACTTTATAGTCCAGACACCCGACTTTATGGACAGGCACTAAATAGTGTCAGCTGGAACTCCAATTTTTTCCGAAATAATCGTGGCAGGCTGTTACTCTTGCTCTCAAAGTGATCATTTACGGTAGTAAACTCACATTTCCCGAGCTTCGGAAGCTTCTAAAAT
>JBNKGY010000052.1:0-20708 GCA_050290065.1 Marinilabiliaceae bacterium | reverse complement strand
TCTAAAGAAAAATAATTGTTGAATAACATATAATGTTGTTGGATATAATATAAAACTGCCATGGCCAATTCAAATTATTGGGCACATATGAGCCCAATTAAAATACACATTGGTTATCATGATCTTACAAACATAAGAAAGACCTAATACCACAACCGTTGAAACAGCTATTGAGGCTAGTGCACTGGTGACCATTATTGATGATAAATGCTCTTTTGCCAAAATGAGGATCGATTTTTTTCTTTCCCTTGATGTATTAACCTGAGATCGATTAAAATTTTTAGCATTCGATTGACATAAAAAGCTGATATACAAAGCAAATCTTGTAGGGCAAGCGAGTTAGATCGAAAAATTTAACACAGTAGATCAGGTTTTTAGGGCATTTTTTTAGTTTTCCACTTATAAACAGCGATCTTCTTCCTGAAAATTATTCATAATAGCCAGCTATTAGTTCAGAATTTTCAGTTGAATCTCACTATTTATAAGTGGTCTGAAACATAGTTCTATCGAATACCTGTATAATCATTGATTATATGAGATAAATCCAGAATTTTATGTTGATCTCAGGTTATTAATATTATGCATAGAGTAGCAGTATATTAGTGGTTAACGCTAGTTTGATGAGACGAATAGCAAATGGGATATTTACACATTATTGCGCCCAAGCTTCCCCCTCTGGTGTCCGACGCCATTTAAAATACCCATCCAGAACATTGAGCGCAGCTTCGTCTGGAACAGGCCCTACATGTGGCTTTTGTTGTAAATACATTACATCAGGATTATCATCACTAAAAGCAGGCCATTCAGGCACGCCTTCGCCATTAGGATGCCCATATTTAGCAAAGTTTGTCCAATAGTTACCCATAGCCTCAGAAATTTCCAGATCTGATGCTGAAGCATTATCTGGATCTAAATGCTGAAAAACGTAGGCAACATCCTGCCCGTGAGGCGAACCATGGCCATATTGAGGTGAACCTTCAGGATATTCAGGGTGCTGGTCGAAATAGTAATAATAAACTTTTGACTGCCCTGTTTGCGATTGCAGCCTTGCCCAGCTCCATGTTTGCCATCCAAAAGCAACATCGCGCATTAAATCGCGGGCAGTTTTAGGCACACTATTTTCAGCAAGAGGGTAAGCCTCTAACAAGGCACCGGCGAATTTACCGAAACGCTGTTTCACACTATTCTTTACATTCTCAGGATTTTTCTCCCACATAAAGCTGGCACCTTCATCGGAATTATATCCAATAAGAACAGGCACATCATTGTAATTACCATTCTCATAAAGCGTATGTTGGTCGTCCGGAATTACAACCCCATCAACAACCGGCCATCCACCGGGCATTGTCCAACCAGCCGGAATAAACTTTTCAGCTTCCATTTTTCGTAAATCGGCTATAGAAGTACCACCATGTTGTTTCACATATTCAATACCATCAGCTTCAGCCTGTTTAAGGGTTTTCATATTTTCACCGGGATATGTAGTTGGCCTTGTATGTCCGAAGGAACCACCACTTTGAGATATTGCGCCTTGAAATAATCCGTTAGCCAATGGTGAAGCGCATAGCATACTTACAGAAATACCGCCTGCAGATTCGCCAAAAATGGTTACTTTATCAGGGTCGCCACCGAAGGCTACGATATTCTTTTTAATCCACTCAAGTGCCGCAATCTGGTCGAGCAGCCCATAGTTGCCAGAAACGCCATCAGGACACTCAGCACTTAACTCCGGATGAGCCAGAAAACCAAGTTGCCCAACTCGATAGGCAATACTAACCAGCACAACTCCTTTTTTTGCCAATGCCTGGCCATCGTAAACATGTTCAGAAGTGCAGCCGAAACTAAAGCCGCCACCATAAATCCATACCAAAACAGGTACTTTCTCATCCATTGTTTTTGCAGGCGTCCATACATTCAGATAGAGGCAGTCCTCACTTTTGCCCGAAGGAGGGTTCGCACCCTGCATTGGTCCGGGAGCATATTCGGTGGCCTGTTTAACCCCATCCCACTTTTCGGCGGACTGAGGTGCTTTCCATCTCAATTCGCCAACAGGCGGCTTTGCAAAAGGAATGCCTTTAAAAATGGTTAAACCATCAGTAACTACCCCCTGTAAAATACCCTCTTCAACCTTCACCTGTCCGGGTTCTAAAGGAGTACTGCAAGAACTCGTGATTATCATTGCGAATAATGCTGCTAAAACTTTTAATTTCATCTGTTTATATTTTGTTTTTATTGGTCAGATGGAACTCACCAATTTATTCATCCTCGTGTGTGAGGATATTTGCTCATGGCTCGTTTCATAATATCTGTAAAATATTAATACTGTTTTTCTTTCCTGAAGGAATAAATAATTATTGCTCTCAAATCCAACGAAATGTTTCATCTTTTATTATTCGTTTTTAATCTGTTGCGCCAAATATTTTAGAAAACAAAACTACATTACTTTATGGTAATTGTTACTTTTTTCAAATCCTTTTCATCGGAACTATTTCCGTACAACACTTCGTATTCACCGGGTGTTACGGCCATTTTCCGTTGCTCCCAATCGTAAAACTCAAATGCTTCGGGTGCCAGTTCAACAACTGCCTTTTCAGTCTTTCCGGCTTTCACTGCCACTCTTTTAAAACCTTTTAATGTTTTTAAAGGCCCGTCAGTATCATTGACTTTACGCACATAAATCTGTACAATTTCGGTTCCATCCATTGAGCCGGCATTGCTTACCGGAACCGAAATCCGGGTGCCTTCACCTGTGTTAATGACTGTTTTGCTCAAACGGGCCTTGCCAATTTCAAAACTGGTATAGCTTAAACCATAACCAAATGGGAAAAGGACATCTGTAGTGTATCTATAGGTACGGCCTTTCATAGAGTAATCTTCAAAGTCGCCTAACTTATCCGAGTTCCTATAAAAGGAGATTGGTAATTTACCGGCTGGGTTGTAATCGCCAAAAAGGACATCCGCTACTGCCTGCCCTCCTTGTTCGCCGGCATACCAAGCCTGAAGAATTGCCTCACAGGTTTGGGTTTCGGGCGTCAACGCAATGGCAGAACCGGAACAGTTAACAAAAACCACTTTTTTACCGGCCTCTTTCAATTCCTTTAAACAGTTACGCTGAACCGCCGGCAATTCGATATTGGTACGGTCGCCACCTTTAAAGCCCGGATAGGAAACCGGCATCTCTTCACCTTCCAACTGACCGGATAAGCCACCTACAAAAACCACCACCTCATAGCCTTCCAATTTCTTAATCAAAGACGTATGATCCACATCAACCTCTTTGCCAAAATTAAGTTCAATATTAGCCTGCCAGTCATTCAGTTGAGCATAACGTATTTCTATTTTATACTTTTTACCAGCTTCTACCTTAATGGTCTTCCTTGAAGAAATAAGACGCCAGTTGTTGTAATCCTGAATCGTATCGCCATTAACCAGCACCTCAAAATCCCCTGCAGCGCCGCCTTTAATAACCAGCTCTTCTGTTGTTTCTGCCACAAACTCAGTTTCATACAAAGCCGAAAACCCCTCTAGTTTTACACCTGATGCGAATTCATGATTTCCGGCAGTGGTTAGTTTTATCGGATTGGTAATTTGCGTTGTAATCACAACGTCTCCTTCTCTATCGCTATTATTCCAGTAAGAGGCTTTAAAACCCGGTTTGCCATCAAACTCACATTGCCCAATGTAACTTTGGGTTACTTTATCTTCAACCAAATCACACCCTTTGTCATAAAACAATTGCTCTCCACTAATCTTTGATTTAATGCCATTTAAAATTGAAATGGTATGATTGGGCGTGCCATTGTAATTTCCCCATAACATGGGTTCGTTATTGGCGTTAGGCCCGATAACAGCAATCTTTGGGTTGTTTTTTGAAAGAGGCAGAATGTTGTTTTTATTTTGCAACAGCGTTAATGACTGGCGTGCCATATCCAGCGCCAATTGCTTGTGTTTGTCGTTATTCAGGATAGAAGGCGGAATCTGTGCCCATGGCACAATGGCATCGTCATCAAAATCGCCAAGCGAAAAACGCCCCTCCAGGACACGAATCAAGCTTTTATCGATATCTTCTTCTATCATCAATCCTCTTTCTACAGCTTCCGGCAATGTTTTATAAGGATAATTACTCCAGAAACATTCTACATCGGTTCCGGAAAGAACAGCTTTTGAGGCGGCATGTATAGTATCGGATGATACTTTATGGGTGTTGAAGAAATCGGTTATAGCCCCACAATCGGAAACAACCAGATATTTATACCCCCACTCATCGCACAGAATCCGCTGTAACAACCTGGTACTACCGCAACAAGGTTCATCGTCTAAACGCTGATAGGCACACATTACCTGACGCACGTCCCCCTCTTGTACCAAGGCCTTAAATGCAGGAAGGTATGTTTCATATAATTCCCTGGGATCCACATCATTAATATTTAATTCATGACGACTCCATTCCGGCCCGGAATGTACTGCATAATGTTTCGCACAAGCCAATAACTTTCGATATTTAGCATCATCAGGTCCTTGCAGTCCCTTTACAACCGCAACGCCCATTCGCGCTGTTAAGTACGGATCCTCACCATAGGTCTCCTGC
Source organism: Marinilabiliaceae bacterium (assembly GCA_050290065.1). Lineage (GTDB taxonomy): Bacteria > Bacteroidota > Bacteroidia > Bacteroidales > Marinilabiliaceae > Saccharicrinis. Next base: position 16,120 of record JBNKGY010000052.1, on the reverse strand, counting down.
CCGCGCCCCCAACGTGGGTCTCTAAAAATATTTACATTGGGAGTCCAAACTGAAAGACTTAGAAAACGTTTATTTTCATTACCCATATTAATCCACTCATGGTATTTTGCACGCGCTTCATCTGACACTGCGTTATAAATATTGAATAACAATTCATCGTTAAATGAAGCTGCCATACCAACAGGTTCTGGAAATACGGTTACATTACCATTGTTTGCATATCCATGCAAGGCTTCGCTCCACCAGTTAAATTTTTTAATGCCCAACCTTGGAATAGCATCGGACTGGTCGCACATTAATGTTGCTTTTTCTTCGAGCGTAAGCCTTGTCACCAGATCTTCTGCCCTCTCTTCAAAACTTAATCCGGGGTTTTGAAAGGGGTATTTTTGTGCATAGTTATTTATTGCCAGCAAGAGCATAGCTACCCCCAAAAGCCATTTTCGTGAATATGTTATCGGTTTTATTTCCATTGTATTAATTATTTTATAAATTGTTTCAAAGATATTCTCTTCAATTATCTATTGGATTTAAAACAGCAGAAAAACCTCCACGGCGCAACATTTTTACATCAAGGTGACTTGTGTTATCCACCACCATATGTTTTACCGAAAATGATTTATCGTGCCGCCCGTCACTAATTAATGTCAACTTGTATTTCACTTTTTCAGGCAAGAAACTGAAATTAATATTCTGAACCCTCTCCTTTTGCAGGCCTGAAATACCACCTATATACCACTGGTTTCCTTTTTTGCGAGCCATTACCACATACTCGCCCGGATAACCAGACAGCAATTTAGTATCATCCCATGTATTGGGTACGGTTTTTAAAAAGCTTCCGGCAGCATCGGGCAATTCATAATAACCCTCAGGGCGATCGGCCATATGCTGAATACCTGATTCAAATAAAACGCTCAATGCCAGTTCATGTCCGTAAGATGTTAGATGTGGATACTGCGAATTGGTAAACGTAACAGGCGTATAATCCATGGAACCAACTACATTTCGGGTAAATGGCAAAGTGGCATTATGAGCAGGCGCTGTTGCTGTAAATTCAGGGCCATTGTTATACCACTCGGCGCCACGAACCCCTTCGTAAGTCATCAGGTGCGGATAGGTTCGTTGCCACCCTCGAGGTACCAGGCATCCATGAAAATAAACCATCATCTCAAATTTGGCGGCATCTTCCAAAATATCAAGATAATAGTTAATCATATTTTGTTTTTCGCTTTCGAAAAAATCTACTTTTACACCGGCAACGCCTAATTTCTTTAACTTGGCAAACTCTTTCATGCGGTTTTCATGGGTTAACATCCTGCCTTTTGGCGTAGCGCCAACCCATGTGTGCTCGCCTCCGGAATTGTACCACATTAAGGATTTAACGCCCAGGGAGTGAATGTATTTCAGGGCATCTTCAAGCTTGCCGCCATTGCCCATGGTATCCCATTCCCAATCCAATAAGGTATAGTCCCAACCCATATCTGCCGCTAGATCAGCAAATTTGCAAACGGTTTGATAATCCCTTGTACCATGATTATCGGACCAGTAGTTCCAGGAAGCAACACCAGGCTTAATCCACTTTGTATTGTTAATGACTGAAGGTGTTGACACATCATCTACAAGTGTTGACTCAACAACATCATTGAGACCACCAATAATGACTAAACGCCAAGGCGATTTCCAGGGCAATGAAATGGTTGGCAGCACCTCACCTGTTCCTCTCCCATTCCATTCATCGGGAAAGGTTATTTTATAACTGTTTTTATCGCCGTAGTTAGTCAGTTTTGAACCGCAGTAATTTCGGTTCACATCGGCTTCGTGGATTAAAAACCAACATGCGCTATCAAGTGTGCTAAAAAGTGCAGGATAACACCAATCATTTTGAATAGACCCATCTTTCATTTCACTATAGAGTCCTTCATTTGCAGGATTATATTTTTCGAGCCATCTTTTTGTACTATCAGGAATAAAATAGCTTGTCAACTCATCCTTTACAACATATTTCCCATCTTTCTCAGGAAATTCATACCGGAAAGCAATCCCGTCATTATAGGCTCTTATGATAACATTTAATTTTGCACTCCAGGGATTTTGAAATACAACAGTTATTTCGTTAGCCGAATTCGTGCATCTGGAGCGTTTTCCATGAAGAGTTGAATAGTTACTGGATATTAACCGGGCTTTACCTGTTTTAATAAATTGCAAATCCTTACTAAAATCCTGGTCATTTCGCATCAACCCAAGATTCATTACAGGAATAATCGGTGTTGTACCATTGTTATTATAATTTACCTGTAAGAACCATGTATCTGACACAAACTCCTTTGGAGCATTCACCACCACACTTATTTGTTTGTCTGGAGAAGATACGGACGCAACCTGAGCTAAAATGGCAGTACTCCATACTAATACTAATATTGAACTAAAAAAGAATTTCATTTTATACTTATTAACCTGAGTTCGACATAAAATTTTGGATTTATCTCATATAATCAATGATTATACAGGTATTCGATAGAACGATGTTTCAGACCGCCTATAAATAGTGAGATTCAACTGAAAATTATGAAACGAGCATTTTGCGAGTTCAATGTGTCCTATCATAAAGTTTCCACATTAAAGAATAGCGGGCTATTTTGAATAATTTTCAGGAAGAAGATCGATATTTAGTTCCTGATTATTGCTGCGTTCAGCATAATCAAAGTAAACTTTGCTTCTACATTCACTTATCGCAATAATTATAAGCGGAAACTCTCATGCTTTGCATAAAAAACTGATCTACTTCGTTAAATTTATCGAGCTAGCACGCTAGCCCTGCAAAATTTACCTTGTATATCAGCCTTTTATGTCAATCTGAATGCTAAAAATTTTAATCGAACTCAGGTTATTAATATTTTTAATTCGCCATCAAAAGTAATGTAAAATCTCCATATTACGGCGAAAACAACCATGATGATTTATCCTCCCTGTACCTATCTTTATTCTTGATTTAAAATAATGGGGGGGTAAAACAAATAATGCTGTATTTAGCAAGAGATGCAGCTTTAATTTATTTTGCCTAATACTCCAATTTAAAAATACCCAGATTCAGGTTCTTTGTTTTTTCAGAGAAAATATTCTGTGTATAAATACCATAATGAGTATGGTCTTTTGCATCCAAATACGACATCGGAACAATCAGGTTTTTATCACTCATATTTTCTTTGAGCAAAACTTTATCCCAACTCCCATCTTCGTGTACAGTAACCTTAAACAATCCTGCCTTAACAGGATCAATCATGGTTTTACCTTTATGCATCGGAATGGTGGTATTAGATGTATTTCTTTTATCATCATTAAAGAACAATAATATATTATTGTCTTTTTCCTTTACCAAAATAGAACCATACAATCCACTGTCGTCAATTGACCGTTGTTTTTTAGGTATGAATATTTGTTGCTCCACATCACAGGCATAATTTGTTTCTATCATTAAAACATACCCTAAATTATAGTGACTATAATCCATGTAAGAATTGAATTTTGTAGTGTAACTATTGGTTTTGTAGGTATCAATATGCTCAAACACTAACCATCTTTTATGATCTCGAAACAGAATATGCATTAAATTAAAACGATTCGATATGCCCTCATCAGCTTTCACTTTTGATTCCTTTTTCTCATTTACTAAAGCTACCAATAAACGGGGGAAAGGTTTGGAAGTAGATTTTTCAACAGAACTATTATCCAGGTTAATTATTTTATTGAATAATCCTGCAGATTCACCACCGCCATATTTATTGTCAATATGCGCATACATCCCCCACATTTCAAGATATTTCTGATCCGGAGATAAAGTATAGTTTAAAGTTGAATACTCATAGTCGGCAGATAATATATCGATGGATTTAAAGGACATATTTTCTTTCTGACTAATATATAAAGTCAAACTCTTTTCTTCTAATTTACCGGGGCGATAATTTGTATTTCCGGATTCAGATAGAGGAATCAGGAGCTGCCCATTATTTGTTACCATAATATTTCCCGGCTTCACCCATTTAGATATTAAATGTGTATTAAGCCTGTAAAATAAAAGCGATTTATTTTTATTATTAAAGACGACTGCCTCCATACTATATAGTTCGCTATTGGGATTATTTACCGGAACCAATACCGACAAACAAGTATGATTATCTGAAACTACAATGGTAAAAGTTAATTCGCTCGTTGCCTGATTAAGATCGAATGATCCTGCTAATTGGATTTCACCGGTTGATTCTCCATTGGAATCTATCTTTTGAAGCGCAACAATTTGTTTTTTAGATGATGTATTTGTTGCTGATAAAACAAGGTAATTCTCTCCATTTAAATTCACAAGGTCAATAGGCGTGAAGGCTCCCATTCCGGAATCAGAATTGTTATATATACTTTTTGACACCAATTCCATATTAGCCTTATTGTAACTCTCAATAACAAATTCTTTATCCTTCGTTCTCTTTAATAATTGAAATGTTTCTCCACTATTAACTGCTCCGGAAATTAAATCCTGAATATAAGTAGGTTGAGACTCACTATAGGTAAATCCTTTCTGACTATATGAGGAGTTTGGAAAGAGTAGATAACCAAAAAACAAAAGAAATATAAATGTTTTCATACGAATGATTTTAGTATCAAGATACAAGAAAAAAGAGACGTAAAGGCACAGTGTTTTTTTGTATTACCCTCCCGATAATTGAAGCCTGAATCAGTAATTCTCTATCCTAATGCCATTAAAATTGGTTTGTTTATGACAATGAATTTAGTAAAAAATCACCTAACTTCACTAACCAAGCAAGGTTTAACAATATTAGAATTGATATAAATGATTCCTATAATACGGATATATTAAAACAACAAAAGCTGTAAATTTCTTTACAGCTTTAAATTGTATAGTATTGCGTATTGATTAATTACAACCAGAACATGCACGGGCTTCGGCCAATAGTTTTTGGGTAACTAACTGAAGTTCTGCTTTCAATTGTTCTAAACTCATATCCGAAGATTTCATAGAAGTAATACCTGCAGCACAAGCATCAGCTACAATTGCATTTAATACTTCGGAACAATCATCACCATTACACTCCATTTTTTGATCATTATAAGTCCAGTAACAATTCTGGTCTGTACAACAAGCAGTAGCATCAATAGCTGTATTATCCGGACAAGCAGCTTCTGGATTGTTACAAAATTCATCTGACTCTTCATCCTTACAAGCAGTAAAGACAACCATAAAAAGCATCACTAATAAAAACAATTTCGATTTCATCTTATTCTATTTAATTGGTTAAAAGTTAAATTCTCTTTCTATTATTTTATCAAGATTTTCAAAAGAAATATATCCGGAATAAGCATGATTATTTATAACCATTGTTGGAGTTCCGGTAAATTTAAAATTCCTGAAATCTTTTATATTTTTTTTCAAATAACTATAATCTTGATTTTCCGTAATGCATTGAGCGATATCAGGATTTTCACTCATAATATCATCCACTAAACTATAAAAATCATCCGTTATCACAACTGCCGGATTTGCTAACAGTAACTCATGAAATTTTTCATATTGTCCGAAACGGTATATGCAACCAGCGGCATTTAATGCATAAAAAGAATTTGCATTTTCACTCAATTCCACAAATTTCACAACTACTTTAACGGTATTTTTATCTAAATATTTTTCTTTTAACTTCGGAATGGTTCGTGAAAATAAAAATCTGCAATACTTACAATTATAGCTTGCATACAAAAAAATAGAATGAGATGCCGTATCGTTTCCAAAAACTACATCTTCAGGTTCCTGAACGATCTCCTCTCCAACTTCAACAAATCCCCTTTTACTGGTAATATTACAGGCATACAATCCAATAATAACCATCAAAGTTCCGAATAAGTAGCTTTTAATTCTCATTTCTTTTATATTATTCCTCTGTATCATATTTAACTAATCCGGGATGAAACCTCATATCCACCATCTGTTTCTGTAATTTCACTTTGGCAACCATATTTTTCCGATCAGGTCTATTATCCCACCATGCTCTTTCTTTCCCATTCTCAGATTTTGATACCAAATATAATGGGGTTCTCCCCTTTTTAGCTTCATCCTCATTTTCATCTTCAAAGCCAGATTCTTTGGCCATTTTTTTTAGGTTAGATCTATTCTTCCCTCCTAAAACTTCACCAAGAAAAACCCGTACATGATATGCATAATCTTCGCCAAAACTATACATCCCCAAAAAACTTGTATCAAAAGATGTGGTGACAATCTGAGTTTGTGGTATGTACATTTTATTTTTAAATAAAAACAAATCACTCTTTAAAGTACTAAAGCGTAAATTACCTAAGCCCTTCAATCCAGTCATAGGAATTTTTTCAATTTCCATAATGGGTTTAACTTTTACCAAAGCCCCATTTTCCAATGTTAGCGATCCATTCAATAACATCTCGTCATAAACAGGAGAAAAATCCTGAAGAACTATTTTACCATCCATGATTGTAGATAACGTACCACTTACATTCTCAGCTTTAAAATCCTCCTGATCTATATACTCTTCCAACTCATTCATCATTCGGGATACATCCAACTTTTTGGCATCTGTTTTAAATAATAATACATCTCTTAAATCAGTATTTATTTCATAACGAACTGAGGCCTTCATATCTCCACCAAAAACATTACAAGACAACTTATCTGCCACAAAATAACCATCATCAGCTTTAGCCAAAAACAAAGAGGATAAATTCTCTACCAGAACCTTACCGTACCTAAAGCTTCTTACCTTAACTTTCCCATTAACTTTTGTTGTAAACTTTTGCACATAGGGTTCTTCCTCAAGTTTTGCTTTTTGTTCTTCTTCTGACAAGGGAATTGTATCTGTCAAAAAAGGCTCTATCCAGGCATAATCCAGATCACCAACTTCGAAATTACCGTTCACATACAATTCCTTTTTATTGTTTTCGATAGCGGCTGTATAAACGTTGCAAATTGTAGTTGAATCAGCTCCAAAATCCAGCCCCTGATAATTACCTGAAACAAAGTTTAATTTCAGAGTATCCGAATAATAGTTGAACTTACCATGCAGATTTGAAATATTCATAATGGTATCCGGCATGTCAACTGTTAATCCTTCAACAGCAATATCAAGGTGACTATTCTCAAATAATAACGCCATTGCTTGTTCCGATACTGAATCTATATGAAAAGTACCAGATGAAGCGAGATTTGCCTGTACCTTTCCTGACATATAATATACCATTGAATCCGGGACCATATTGGCCACCTCATTCAAAAATAAATTTGCAGAACTCTTTAAAGAATACTCCACATCTTTAAATCCTGAGATATTACCTGAAGTAGAAAAAGACGATTGCGGCATAGCCAAATAAACACTATCCAAACTAAGCTTCATCTGCTCATATTCGCTTAGATTACCCTTAAATGATGAATGAATATATCCATCGACTATATGGAGTTTGTAATCAGGGACATTTACCTTAAATCCGCTTAGTTTCACATCGTGAGGCTGGTATTGAAAGTTCGTAGCCAAATCATTGACTGCAGGGACCGAATCCATTAGAAAAGAGACAGCATCCATATATAAGGATAAGCTGGTACGATCCAACAAATAATCCACAAAGGAAACATCAATTGAATCAGGCATAATTCCTGCCGTTTTAAGTTCTGCTTTCAATACACCTTTAAGTTCTTTAACATTTAATGAATCAGGAATAAATGGCATTATTTCCTGAAGTTGGGTACTTATATTGGCCACAATATCATATTGAGGTTTTTCAGGGTTTAGAATTTGCGCTGAAACATCAATTGAAGTTAATTCGGTTTCGGCATGAAACTCTTTTAAATCAATAGCAGATGACTGAATACTGGCATTGTAACCATTAGACAAACTCGCAATCAGTCTCATATTTTTTACTTCAGGATATTCGGCGTAGGTTAAAGAACCTTTTGAAAAATCAAGATCAGCAGAAATCTGGGGCTGCACATTTTGTGTAAGATATCCTTTGGCTTCTCCGTTAAAATTAATCCATCCTGATGCCTTTTTAATTTGGTATTCTTGTAACATCTGAGCCGGAACAATACTTAACGCCTTCTGAATATCCAGTGCATTTCCATAAATATGAATATCTACTAATGCACTGTCTTTTTGAATCAGATTTCCATTCAATCCAATTTCTCCAAATGACGAATTTATTTTTGTATCAGAGATATCAAAAGTATCATTCAATGCTGTGATTGAAAACAGTATTTTACTATCTTCCAAAGCACCTAAATTATAATTCTCGTATGCTAAATCTTTTAAAACTAATTCACCTTCTGTTGAGGCTTTAAATCCAGTAGATTGTACTTCACCATTCATTGCTAATTCAGGTATTAAAAAAAAACCTGAAGTATGAAGCATACTATTTGCATAATTTAACTGCACATTAGTAAGCTCTAGTTTATCAAGCGTATAAACACCTTGGATCTTTGTTGTATCTGTTTCATCTACTTGAATAGAATCTTCCTTTTTCAATAAAAAATCAAAATTCGAATGACCTAGACTATCCACTAAATATTGAACCGATGCATCTTCTATTTCAATTTTCCGAACCAGTATATTACCCTTAATCAGCTCTATTATATCTGCAGAAGCATACAACTTTGAAATGCTGGCAATGGTATCTTGTTTTTGATGGATGGAATCTTTGTTTAAGGGACGATCAAAAACCAAAATATCGTTAAATTCGATGGTTGCCAGTGGGAAACGGTATAATAAACTAAAATCCACTTCTCCAACAACTAAAGGAACATCGAATGTTTTAGCCCCCCTGGTGATGGCTCTGTGAACAATATCATTCTTGAATATTTCGGCAAGTACTACCAAAATCAATACAAAGCTTAATGCAATAAGTAAGGTATTACGAATAATTCTTTTTGCTTTCATTTTAAAAGTATCGAGATTCAAGTATAAAGATAACTTTCTATTATATTTTACCTGCAATTAGTATTATAAAATCTCTTAACCTGATTTCAATACAAATTCCATTGAACCAGTTGGCCTGGAAATTTGAAAAACCAAATACAAGTTTCACGAATGTATGAAAAAGCAATAAACTTTAAATATCCTAAAACAAAAAAGACTCCCGAAGGAGTCTTTTTTATATAAATCAGTCTTCCGACTTGATATTTTAGTTCTGAAGCAAGGCTTATGATCCAAAGTCATCAAATGCAATCATCTCATCAGGCACCCCTAAATCATAAAGCATCTTGTTAACTGCATCATTCATCATTGGAGGTCCACAAAGATAATATTCAATATCTTCCGGCTCATCATGCTTACTTAAGTATTCATCATTAATCACCTGGTGAATAAATCCGGTAGAACCTTCCCAATTATCTTCAGGTTGCGGATCACTTAAAGCAATTTTAAACTTGAAATTTGGGAATTGCTTTTCGATTTCTTCAAACTGCTCCTGATAAAAGATCTCTTTTTTAGAACGTGCACCATACCAGAAAGTAGCTTTACGACCTGTTTTTACTGTATGGAACATGTGGAAGATATGCGAACGCATTGGAGCCATACCAGCACCTCCACCAATAAACATCATTTCGCGATCCGTTTCTTTTATAAAGAATTCTCCATATGGTCCTGAAATAGTAACCTTATCACCTGGTTTACGAGAGAAAATATAAGAAGAACAAACTCCGGGATTTACATTTATAAATCCGCCATTAACTCTATCGAAAGGAGGAGTTGCAATACGAATGTTCAACATTACAATATTACCTTCAGCAGGATGGTTAGCCATAGAGTAAGCACGGAAAGTCTCCTCAGGATTTACCATCTTCAAATCGAAGATTCCAAATTTCTCGTATTCTTCGCGATATTCATCACCAATTTCCATATCCTTAAAATCAACGGTGATTTTAGGTACGTCAATCTGAATATATCCACCTGATTTAAAATCTAAATTTTCGCCTTCCGGTAACTTCACAACAAACTCTTTAATATAAGTTGCTACGTTATCATTGGAAACCACTGTACACTCCCACTTCTTAATTCCCAGGATTTCCTGAGGAATCTCCATTTTCATGTCTTCTTTTACCTTAACCTGACAAGCTAAACGCCAGTTATTAGCTTGCTCTTTACGTGTAAAATAACCTGTTTCAGTTGGTAATATAGAACCGGCTCCATCATTTACCTGACAACGGCACATGGCACAAGTACCACCACCACCACAGGCAGAAGGAAGGAAAATTTTGTTGTTTCCTAAAGCTGATAATAACGTTTGACCAGGAGAAACTTCTAAAGCCTGCTCTCCTTCGTTAATATCAATAGTAACTGTTCCTGCCGGTGTAAGCTTTTGTTTTACATACAAAAGAATGGACACCAACAGTAGGATAACTAGTAAGAAAACTACTACACTAGTAGTGATTACTGTACCCTGACTTGCTAAAAATATCATAGTATATCTATTTTCTTACTTTTAAAGTTGAATTCCCATAAAACTCATGAAAGCCACGCCCATTAATCCAGTCACAATAAAAGTGATACCTAAACCACGCAAAGGAGCTGGAATATCTGAGTACTTTAACTTTTCACGAATAGCAGCAATACCTACAATTGCCAACAACCAACCGATACCAGAACCTAGTCCGAATGAAGTTGCCTCAGCTAAAGAAGCATATTGACGCTCCTGCATAAATAGTGATCCTCCAAGGATAGCACAGTTTACTGCAATCAAGGGTAAAAAGATACCCAGAGAACTATAAAGAGACGGTGCAAATTTTTCTACAATCATCTCTACTAATTGTACCATTGAAGCAATAACTGCGATAAACATGATAAAGCTTAAGAAGCTAAGATCAACTCCTGCAAAACCTTCACCTAACCACGATAAAGCGCCTTCTTCGAGTACATATTTATTTAAAAGGTAATCGGCAGGAACTGTAATGACAAGTACAAATACTACTGCCAATCCTAATCCGAATGATGTTTTTACAGTTTTTGATACCGCCAGATATGAACACATACCCAGGAAGTAAGCAAACACCATATTATCAATAAAGATTGACTTGATAAATATATTGATTAAATTTTCCATTGAAATCAATTTTTCAGGTTAATAAATTAAGATTCAATTAAGTCCTTGTTACGAGAACGTTGAACCCAAATAATGATTCCTACAGTTACCAATGCCATTGGAGGCAGGATCATGAAACCGTTATTTACATAACCCATATCGTAAAAAGCCTGAGGAATAATATGCAACGTTCCTAATCCTGGAAGAGTAAGAGTTCCAGACCCAAACAATTCACGGAAGAAGGCTACAATAATCAATATTATTCCATAACCTGCTGCATTACCTACACCATCAAGTGCAGACTGCCAAGGCTTATTACCTAGCGCAAATGCCTCAAGACGTCCCATGATAATACAGTTTGTAATAATCAATCCCACAAACACAGATAACTGTTTACTCACTTCATAAGCAAAAGCCTGAAGAATCTGATCCACAAGGATTACTAGTGCTGCAACAATTACCAACTGTACAATAATACGAATACGAGCAGGAATAGTGTTACGTAACAATGATATAATCATATTGGCAAAAACCAACACAAACATTACCGAAATAGACATTACAATTGCCGGCTCTAATTTTGCCGTAACCGCTAAAGCAGAACATATTCCCAATACCTGAATAGTAATTGGGTTTTGTGCATTAAGCGGGTTGGTTATCAATTTTCGGTTTTTCGCTGAAAACAAAGGTTCTTTGTCGCTCATTTTTTAACCGTTTAATTTTTTAAATAATTTTCGTACCCCTTAAGGCATTCTTCTAACATAGCAGTAACACCGTTACTGGTAATGGTACCTCCTGATATTGCATCAACAGCATGAGGATTACCTTCGGCTACACCACCTTTTAAAACAGATATAGAGGTAAAAGAACCGGACTCATCAAAGATTGATTTTCCTTTAAATGGTGTCTGGAAAAAATCTTTTGAGATTTCAGCACCTAAACCTGGAGTTTCACCTTTATGATCAAAGGTTGCTCCAAATACAGTGCTTTTATCGCTATCCAAAGATATATACCCCCAAATTGGTCCCCATAATCCTTTACCACGAAGAGGAATAATTATTTTTTCTTCTCCGCTTTCAAGTTTACAGATATATAATGGGTAATTACGATCTTTAGGTTCTTTACGAACTTCCTTACTCATATCAATTGTAAAGGCATTACCCTTTACTTCTTCTCCACTCATATTAATCACTTTGGTATTTTTACCAATTCGTTCTTCATATAGAGCTTCAGCTGTACTTGCATCACTGGCAATTCCTACCGATTTAAGAATATCGATTTTCTTTGCTACTTCAACATTTTTGTCTTGTATAGGTTTTAAATTTTCTGATACAAAAGCCAAAATTGCGGCAACAGCAATCACCATGATAGATGCATACAGAAATGTATATGTATTTCCTTGTTTGTCCATTTTTTTAATTTATTAAGCGTTTACTTTAACTCTCTTTAAACGACGTTTAATATTTTGTTGAACAATCACATGATCAATCAATGGAGCAAAAGTGTTCATCAATAAAATAGCTAACATTACGCCCTCAGGATATGCAGGATTAAATACACGTATCATAATGGCAAAAGCACCAATTAAGAAACCGTAAATAAATTTACCTTTTTCAGTACGTGAGCCCGACACCGGATCGGTAGCCATAAACACCGCACCAAAAGCAAATCCACCTAAGCAAAGCTGTTGCACTGCATCAACGTTCATAATATCAGTGGTGCCGATAGCGTTAAAACCAAGGGCCATTAAAAATCCTCCTGCAAAAACACTTAACATGATTTTCCAACTACCGATTCCGGTAAATAATAGCACAATTGCTCCAATTAATATGGCCAGTGTACTTGTTTCACCAATTGAACCAGGGATTGTTCCTATAAAACTATCAAGTGTTGATGGCAAAATATCCATTTTACCGATAGCAGCATTCCCAAGCGGTGTTGCTCCGGAAAAACCATCGATAATTCCTTCTCCTTTAGTAAGTCCGGATACCCAAATCAGGTCTCCCGACATTTTTGACGGATACGCAAAGAATAAGAATGCCCTGGCGATTAATGCAGGGTTCCAAATATTCATACCTGTTCCACCAAAAACTTCTTTTCCTATGATTACAGCAAATGCTGTTGCTACAGCTACCATCCACAAGGGGATATCGGCTGGCAACACCAAAGGAATTAACATCCCTGACACCAGGAATCCTTCAGCTACTTCATGTCCTCTTAATTGAGCAAACATAAACTCAATGCCAAGACCTACTAAATAAGATATTACAACAATAGGCAGTACTTTTAAAGCACCATAACCTATCATCTGCCAAAAGTCAGCATCAGCCTGACCTAAAGCAAGAAAATGTTGATACCCCGTATTCCATATACCAAACAACAAAGCAGGAATTAATGCCATAACCACAACAGCCATTGTTCTTTTCGAATCAATAGCATCATGAATATGTACACCACTCTTTGATGTTGATTTTGGAGTAAAAAGTAAGGTCTCAAAAGCATCAAATGTTGAGTGCAATTTTTCAAACTTTCCACCTTTTTCAAAGTTTGGTTTGATTTTATCCAAATATTGTCTTAATGCTTTCAATTTATTATAATTTAAATATTTACAATCTGAATGAACTAATTAGCTCATCTCTTTTATCATGACATCAATTCCTTTACGAATAATGCTTTGAATCTCAAGTTTTGAAGTACAAACAAATTCACAAAGTGCCATATCTTCCTCGGCCACTTCATAAATTCCTAATTGCTCCATTTTGTCAATATCCTCGGTGAGGATTGCCTTGATAAGATGCTCCGGAAGAATATCCATTGGAAAAACCTTATCATATTGACCTGAAACAATAATTGCTCTAGGACCTCCATTCAGGTTTGCATTTAGCTTATACTCTTTTTTAGAGCACAACCATGAAAAGAATGATTTTGACACACTGAATTTACCAAATCCTGGCGCTGCCCAACCCATAAACTCGTGAACATTACCTTCAGGGATTACTGTAATTTGTGAATGATAACTACCTAAATAACCATCCTTACCTACATTGTCACCTGTTAAAACGTTTCCACTTATATAACGTATATCACCGTTACTTTCAACATTATTTTCAATGTAAGGCTTAATGCTGGCACCTAGTTTTGTTTTGATGTAGTTTCTCTTTATTAACTCAGATCCGGTAAGAACAATAGTTCTTGAGGCATCGTAAGTACCTTCTAATACCAATTTACCAATTGATATTATCTCCTGTGGTTGAATTGTCCAATAAAGATCTCCTTTATTAATAGGTGAGATTTTACTAATTTGAATACCTACATTACCTGCTGGATGCGGGCCTGAAAAGGAATGTGTAGTAACTCCGCTTAAAGATAGAAAATTTTTGGATGCAGCTTCCTGATTTACACCTAAATGAACTCCGCCTGTAGTAAGCTTGTTTAAAGCATCAATACCAGCTTGTAGTTCTTTCTCTTGTCCTTGAACAATAAAATCATAGTCGGGAGCTAACGGTGAAGAATCAAATGCTGAAATGAATATCGCCTTTGGCGTATCAGTTGGATTAGCCACAACATTATATGGTCGTTGACGAATAAACGGCCACAATCCTGCTGCAAGTAGTTTCTCTGTAATTTCTTCTTTACTTGCCCCTGAAACATTAATTGTTCCAAAATCTTCAGATTCATTTTGGTTATCACTTTTAACCACAACCTCTAATATTCGTCTTCGCTCTCCCCTGTTAACTACCTGAACCTCTCCACTTACCGGGGAAACAAATTTAATGTCGGTACGGTATTTGTCGTAAAACAAAACCGATCCGGCTTTAACTTTGTCGCCAGGCTTAACTGTCAACTTAGGAACCAAACCCGGGAAATCAGCTGGTTTGACAGCAAAGAGCTCAGGCATTCCGGCACTTCCGAAAACTTTTTCAGCTTTGCCCTTTAACCGAATATCAAGACCTCTTTTTATTTTGATCACGTCTGACATATTTGATAAAAAGTTTAAAAAAAATTTAGATGCAAAAATACAATAAATTATAACTAAACCTTATTATAAAGGTATCTATTAAAGAAAAAAAACGATAAATCGTTACATTAGGTAACCTGCTCATATTAATTTGTTTAATTTTATCGAAAATAAATTACACCATGTCAAACATATTTTACCCCGTATTGTTCGCCATTTTTTCTCTGTCATTTAATATACATGCTCAGATTTTAGCAAACAACACATACAGCAGTACCATAAAAACAGTATTATGTCATAAAAAAGGCTGGTCACTATCCTATCCCATCATCAGATTAGGATCATCAGAAAAAATACAACTCACATTTGACGATCTTACGGAGAATACAAAAAACTATACCTATTCAATTATTCATTGCGACAGAAACTGGGAACCCTCATTAATTAATGAAGCTGATTACATTGATGGCATTAATCATGTACAGGTGTTGGATTATGAATTTTCCTTTAACACTACCATTAATTATATCCATTACGCAATAGAGTTACCCAATCAGGATATTCAGCTTAGATATTCGGGTAACTATATTATAAAGGTGTATGAAGATTTTGACAAGGAACATCCTGTTTTAACACGAAAGTTTATGGTGATTGAATCCAAAGTTGGGGTTCTGCCTCAAATTAAATTCACTATGAATGCTGAAATACGCAAGGCTTACCAGGAAGTTGACTTCACTATCGATCATCCAAATTTTGAAATTAACAATCCGCTTGAGGATGTGAAGGTAAGTATATTTCAGAACGGACGACTTGATAATGCTATTCATAATTTGAAACCTCAGTTTATTAAACAAGGGTCGCTTATATACAATTATAACAGGGAATTGATTTTTGAGGGTGGAAATGAGTTCAGATGGCTTGACATACGAAGCGTCCGTTTTCAGAGTGCCCGTGTAAAAGATATTGTTTATCATGAACCTTTTTATCATGTTGAAATGTTTCCCGACAATATTATTACTGATGCCAGCTACTTTTTCAGGAATGATTTTAATGGCAAATATGTCATTGAAA
>JBNKGY010000051.1:0-21345 GCA_050290065.1 Marinilabiliaceae bacterium | reverse complement strand
AAACCCGCAGGCACTTATTCCATTTGCTTTAGCACTATTCCACACCTCTTTTAATATTATCAATCTATTAATATTCATAGGGTTTGTGCCTTTAATCCACAGAGCCATTATTGAATTTGTTCCTCATAAAGGGGAAGAAGGGGAAGAGTTCAAGCTAAAATACATTACCACTGGAATGCTATCAACGTCTGAGCTATCTATATTACAAGCAAAAAAGGAACTTCAATCATATGCCAAACACACCAATAAGATGCTGGTTTTCAATCAGAAACTACTGCATGAAATCAACGAAAAAAAGTTTAATCGTTTGTATACGAACATAGAAAAATATGAATCAATAAGTGATGATGTTGAAGTAGAAATTGCAAACTATCTGGCAATGGTTTCGC
Source organism: Marinilabiliaceae bacterium (assembly GCA_050290065.1). Classification (GTDB taxonomy): domain Bacteria; phylum Bacteroidota; class Bacteroidia; order Bacteroidales; family Marinilabiliaceae; genus Saccharicrinis. Next base: position 20,956 of record JBNKGY010000051.1, on the reverse strand, counting down.
AAGGGAAATTAAGTGAACATAGCCGTAAAAAAGTCAGGGCTATGTTGAAATTAGTAAGTGATTTAGAAAGTATTGGCGATAGTAGCTATACGCTCGCTCGAATCATTAATCGAATGCATAAAAACAAAATCAAATTTGATTATTCTTATCTTGAAAAACTGGATCTGATGTTTAGTCTTGTAGAGAATTCATTATCCACAATGAGGCAGAATCTGCTGCTTGATGAGAAGAAAATAAAATTAGAAAAGGCTGTTGAAATAGAAAAACAAATTAATCAATATTGTTATCAACTTAAATCGGAACACCTGGAAAGCATTAAGAATGAAGAATATTCATATGATGCTGGAATAATTTTTACAGATATATTTAATGAATGTGAGAAGATTGGAAATTACGCAATCAATGTATCAGAAGCTTTAGCGGAGGCAAAATAAAATAGCCCCAAAATTTTGGGACTATCTGTTAATTACCTATTAAACTGAATTTGATTAAAACTTTTAGTATTCAGCTTATTAATAATTCAATGTCTTTCGGGTAACTGCAATAAATACATCCATCCCTCGAAGTTTTTCTTTTATTTCAAGGAGACTTTTAATTTTTATCAAGCCAATTTTATAATTATACACAGGACTGCTGTATTCTTCAGAGATAGATTCAAATTTAAATTGCAGTAAATCAACACCTTTCGTATATCTCAAATAAATCTCTATCGTTCCACCCTGTTCATAATTAAAGGGCTTATAATAATTCCTTTTTTTATACTCATATTTATAATCATGAGCAATGGCTGTTATATCAGATAAAACAGCAGAACCGGTTGGATGTCCCCCGGCCCCTTTTCCAAACATAAATTGTTTGTCATAGGCCAGTCCTTTTATAACCACCCCATTAAATTCATCTTCAACATTATAAATGTACTTATCTTTTTGAACCAAACGAGGTAATACAAATAGAGATATTTTATTTTCTTCCAGTTTCTCCACCTGCCCCACCAGTTTAATCTTGTATCCTTTTTCTTTAGCATATTGAATATCAAAATCTGAGATATTTGAAATGCCATAATGAAGAACATCCTTTGGATTTACAATAGTTCCGAAGCTATGAGCAGTTAAAATCACTAACTTAAATAAGGAATCAAATCCATCTACATCAAAAGTTGGATCTACTTCAGCAAACCCAAGATCTTGTGCCTCTTTTAATGAACTACTATAATCATTATTGTGATTAAATATTTTTGATAAAATATAATTTGATGATCCATTTAATATTCCCGTTACCGACAATAATAAATCATTATCATAATACTCTTCCAGATTTCGAATTACTGGTATACTTCCACAAGCAGAAGCTTCATATAATAACGAAACATTGTATTGCTTTTGCAGATCAATTAATTCTTGCAGATTTTCTGCAATCATTTTTTTATTGGCTGAAACAACATTCTTTCCTCCTTTTAAAGAACCGGCTACAATATGATACGCTTCATCTGCATCTGATATTAGTTCTACAACCAAATTAATATCAGGATCATTATTAATTTCATCAACTGAATAACAAAACAGGTGATCTGGTAAACTCCTTTTCTTATTGTTTTTTACACAAATCCTAACAATCTCTGCATTCAGGGCTGGACTTTTCTCTAAAACGTCATATAATCCTTGTCCGACAACCCCAAATCCAACAAGCCCAATTCTCAATTTATTTTTCATGCAATTTCAAATTCATTTGTTTCTTTTGTCTATCAGGTAATTAATCCATCAAATTAATACAAGTCAAGTATAACATTCCGCTCAACAACTTGAAATCTATTATTTATAAGTAGTCTAAGCCATTAATTTTATATCGAACTCAGGTTATTAATAACCTCTGGTATAAATGCTAACATTACATAAACCATTTAATGTCTATTTACAAAATAAGGTCTACTTAAATGATAATATTTTAGTAGACCTTTTTATTCATATTACCTAATTTATTATCAGGCTGTAAAGATATTAATTATGATTTTTTAAAACCCTCATCCAAATCATGAATAATATCATCTATATGCTCTATCCCAATAGAAATACGCAATAATCCAGGCTCAACTCCAGAAGCCTTTTGCTCCTTAAGAGATAACTGCTCATGAGTAGTAGTACTTGGGTGAATAATAAGAGTTTTAGCATCTCCCACATTGGCTAAATGACTAATTAATTGAAGACTCTCAATAAATTTATCAGCTCTATCATCTCCTCCTTTTATTTTAAAGGTTAGTACCCCACCAAATCCTCTCTTAAGATATTTTTGGGCTATTTTATGATACGGAGAACTTTCAAGACCCGGATAGTTAACATATTCTACATCCTCATGATTCTCTAACCACGTTGCTATTTTCAATGCATTTTCCACCGTTCTGTCTAACCTAAGAGATAAAGTCTCTAATCCCTGAACTAATAAAAATGAATTAAAAGGACTCAATGCCGGACCAAAATCACGCAACCCCTCAACCCTACACCTAATAATAAAGGCAATATTTCCGAAAGGACTACCTTCGCCAAAAACATCCCAGAATTTTAAACCATGATAACCTTCACTAGGCTCAGTGAGAGAAGGAAATTTTCCATTGCCCCAATTAAAATTACCACCATCAACAATCACTCCTCCAATAGAAGTACCATGTCCGCCAATCCATTTTGTTGCAGATTCCACAACTATATTAGCTCCGTGCTCAAGTGGGCGAAAAAGATACCCGCCTGCACCAAATGTATTGTCAACAATTAAAGGTATGCCATGCTTTTTAGCTATTTCCCCAAGTCTTTCAAAATCAGGAATATTAAAACGTGGATTTCCAATAGTTTCTACATAAATAGCTTTTGTTTTCTCATCAATCTGTGCTTCAAAATCATTTGGATTATCTCCCTCAACAAACTTAACCTTTATACCTAACCTTTTAAATTGAACTTTAAACTGATTATAAGTTCCTCCATATAAATATGATGTAGAAACAAAATTATCTCCGGCTTCAAGTATATTATTTAAAGCAATAAACTGCGCTGCCTGTCCTGATGAAACTGCCAGGGCTGCTGCCCCTCCTTCCAATGCAGCAATACGCTTTTCAAAAACATCAGTTGTTGGGTTCATTATACGTGTATAAATATTCCCGAATTCTTTTAAACCAAATAAATTGGCAGCATGTTCAGAGTCGTTAAATAAAAATGAAGATGTTTGATAGATGGGTACTGCTCTGGAATTAGTATCCGCATCAACCTGGTGACCAGCGTGTAACTGTAATGTTTCAAATTTTAATTCAGACATAGCTATTTGTATTTAAGATTAATAATAAACATTTTAACTCACTTCAAGCGCCTGGCGCATTATAAATTGGAGTTGTTTATTTATCTATCCGAATACAATGCGCCATGTGATTATGAAGTCATCATCATGCAACACATCATAATTTCTGTATGTACAATATAAGACTCGTTAGTACCAGAATATATAGTACTATTACCATTTAGGAGAGATGATATGTAAGCTCTTTGTTTCACAGATTTGAATTGTTGTTAAGCAAATTAAGTAATTATTAAACAGAAAAAAAAGAACTATCATCCATTTTCGCGTCATTTATCCTACCACATAAGTAGGGTAGCTTTTTTTTGAAAAAAATAATAATATGACGCAACCATTGTTATTTATTTCTGTCTACGACTATAAATCCTTTAAAATTTTTAATATGAAGCTCATACTATTATCCTTGATTAACCAAGCCAAGAGAATAGATGTTCCTGTAAGGTTTTTATTGCTTCAAGTATTGGTAGTTATAACCACAATTCTTTTAATCTCATTATAATCTGATTCATTCGCAGTCAGAATAAAATGAAGAGTCACTCACATTTAACTAATAAAAGGGGCAAATCTATCTGCCCCTTTTAAATAAGCCTGTTTGTCTTCCTTCTTTTTGTCCAAAATGATAGGTAATATCAATTAATGGAACAATGAAGGTTCCATCTCCTTTTCCAAAATTCATCCAATATCCAATAGAACCGGTAAATTTAGGAGAAAGCCCAATTCGTATATTAGTATTTTGTTCTATGGCATTTCCATATATACTATCGGCAAATAATCCTCTCAAAGCAGCTGTTAGAAAAATTCCTTTTGTCAGGTATAAATCCCCTTGTATTCTTGCTGAAAACATACCTCCACCTCCTAACACCACACCACTTCTGGTTCTCATAAATTTATAGTCCATAAGTCCCTGACCTGTTGATTTCAAGGAAAAACCGTAATCATAGGCAACAGCCCCGGTTACTATTAAAAAGGGTTGTTTGCCTGTACCACATTTTAATTCCTTTAAAAATGGTCGACTAATTATAAGTTCATTCTTTAAAGCAATAACATGAGGAATATTTGAATTTTCAGAAATAAAAGTATACTTATCTTTACTTCTAAGAAAATAAAGACCTGGAGTAAAAGAATAAGCTTCATGTCTTGAGGCAATATAATATTTCCCTTCCGACCATCTTTTTTTATAATATACCATTGGAATAAATGGTAAGGATGCAATAGAAGTTCCAAATTCATGACCTGTTCTTATAGATAAACGGGTGGGAGAAAATATACTTATATCACCACTATATTCAGGAACCGTATTGGCAGTTTCATAACTCCATATGTAATCAGTTCGAGAGCGTGAAACGCTCCCTCCCATTGGAATTAGGGCATTAAATTTATTATAGTCGCTTTTTTTGTTGGCTTCTTCCTGCCTTTTTCGAATTTCACGCCTACTTGTTCCTTTATTAAGCCTTTTCCAGAACTGGGCATTTATCTCATTAACCGATGTGAAAATGATAATAAAAAAAATAATATATCTGGATTTTACAATCTTCATTTTATAATGTAACAATATATGAAAATAAACGTCATGGTCTGGATTTTAAAACGCTGAACTAAGAAAATTATTTGAAGAAACTAAAATTGTTTACGAATTTGTACATTGATTTATAAACCAACCAGAATAATTGACAAACGAAATACTTGAAACTTTAGAAACTTTTAACGTTTTTATAGTTTCGAATTCGCAGTTGCTTTTATATTTTTGTACGATATGAATAATTTGGTCGAAAATATAAATAAAATATCACATCTGTTTTTTAAATATGGTATAAAAAGTGTGAGTATGGATGATATAGCAAAGGAACTAAGCATCTCTAAAAAGAAATTATATCAGATATACAAAGACAAAAATGAATTGGTTGAAAAAACAATTCAATCCATAAAAAAACAAATGCAAATCATTTTGGAAGAATATAATAATAGCCCTTTAAATCCCATTGAAAAAGAAATTTACTATAGAAGAAAATATCTTAAAACCTATTTAACAATTAAACCAACCTATGTATATGATTTGAAAAAGTTTTACCCTAAAATTTACAACGATATGATGCAATTCAAAATGAATCAAATATCAGAAACAACATCAAAATTTGTGAAAGAAGGAATTAAACAAGGATTATTGAGAGAAAATCTTGACGAGGAATTTATTTCAAAACTATCATTAACACTGAATTTTGCATTATTTCATCCTGAAATAAATTTTATTTCGGATGAGGATTTAACATCAAAACATTTTTCTGATCAGTTTTTTATTTATCACATGAATGGTATTTGTTCTGAGAAGGGTAGAAAAGTATTTGAACAAATATTTAACAATGAACATCATTAAAAAAATCAATCAACAACAGATAGCAATGAAAAATAAACTATTGATATTTATTAGTTTTTTCTGTGTCTCCATATTTACCAAGGCACAATCTGACACATTAGAAGTGTCTCTGACTCAAGCTATGGTTTATGCTACCGAGTTTGGTTATCAAAGCATTAATGCCCAACGCGATATTGAAATAGCTCAAAAAAAAGTAAATGAAACCATAGCCATCGGTCTTCCTCAAATATCAGGGAATGGTGCTATCACAAATAATTTGATGCTCCAGAAAAATCAAATTCAATTTGGTGATACAACTATAACAACTGTTTTTGGAACCAAATACAACAATTCTATTGGTGGCAGAATAGATCAATTAATATTTGACGGATCCTATTTAGTTGGGCTTAAAGCCAGCAAAGTATATGTTCGACTCTCTGAAAATGTAAAAATAAAGACTGAGATAGAACTTAAGCAGGCAGTTGCTGAGGCCTATATTTTAGCTCTTATCTCAAAACAAAATATTGATGATTTTAAAACTAGTCTGGAAGTAAACGAAAAAACTTACAAGCAGACATTAGCTTATTATAACAATGGCTTAATTGAAGATATTGATGTGGATCAAATTAAGCTGATGGTCAACGAATCAAAAAGATTGTATACCGATGCAGAAAATCAGTTAGCCATTACCATGTCTGTTTTAAAATTTGCTATGGGCTACGAAATTGATAAGCCTTTAAAGGTAACAGATGATTTGAATAATTTATTAGCATCAATTCCAATTAATCCACAATCAAAATTTGACATTACCTCTCATATCGATTACAAATCTATTGTAACTCAAATCGATATTCAAGGATTGGATATTAAAAACCAAAAGGCATTGGCTATGCCAAGACTAAGCGCATTTTTATCCTACGACAATGCCTTTTTCGGTGACAATTTCTCTGATTTGGTTCGTACTGAAGGTTCAATGTTAGGTTTATCCTTAAGCATTCCAATCTTTTCAAGTGGATCGAGATCTGCTCAGCTTAAACAAAAGAAGCTGGAACTAACAAAACTTGCGGTTCAACAACAGATGCTTGAGCAGAGTCTTAAAAATAATCTTTCTATTGCCAAATCAAATTTATCAAATAGCAAAAAACAATACGAAAATGCATTGGAAGCTAAAGAAATTTCAGAACGTATTTTCAATAAATCATTGATCAGGTTCGAAAATGGACTGATGAGTAGCATGGAGTTATCGGAAAACGAAAACAAAATGGTAGAAGCCATCATCAATTTCTCCAATGCATCTGCCAATTATTACAACATGTTTATTAACTATCAGAAAGCTTCGGCTCAATTGTAATTGTGTAATCAAATTCATAATAATATCATGAGAAAAATATTAAATACATCAATACTCAGCATCATCATACTAACTGCCTTTTCATGCAGTAACAGTGAGGATAAAAGTGCGAAACTCGCTGAATACAAAAAGCAATTAACAGAAATTAAAAAAGAAATTTCGAAGCTTGAAAAGGCGATTGAGGAAGAAAAAGGTCCGGCAGAAAGTGTTGTTAACGTAGCCACTAAAACCATTAAACCGGAAACTTATAAACATTATATTGAGGTTACAGGAAAGGTTAAAGCAGATAAAAACACCATTGTTAGTCCTGAAGGTGCCGGTAAAATAACACAAATCGCAGTTGAAGAAGGGCAAAAAGTGCAGAAAGGTCAAATACTGGCTTATTTAAACAATGATGCTATTGAGAGTCAAATTAAAGATGTTAATATCAAATTAGAATTAGCGACCACAACTTTCAATCGTCAACAAAAATTATGGGATCAGAAAATCGGATCAGAAATTGAATATCTACAAGCTAAAAGCAATAAAGAGTCGCTTGAGCAAAATTTGAAAGCCCTTGAAGCCCAATTAGCTATGTCAACAGTAAAATCACAAATTAATGGTATTGTTGATGAGATATTTCAGAAACAAGGTGAGATTGCAGGTCCTTCAGTGCCTTTTGCCAGAGTAGTTAATATTGACGAGGTTTACATCACCACTGAAGTTGGTGAGAGTTATTTAGGCAGGATTGACAAAGGGGACTCAACAACCATCTTTTTTCCGGCTATTGATAAAACCATTACAGCGCAAATATATCGATCATCAACAGTAATAGACAATATATCAAGAACATTCAGAGTACGAATTAATTTAGATAATCCCTCACATGAAATAAAACCAAATCTTATTTCAACTGTGAAGTTACAGGTATATTCGGCTGATAACCTAATAATTGTTCCATCAATAATTGTAAAGCAGGATTTTAATGGAGAGTTTGTTTTTATTTCCGAGGAGAAAGACGGTAAGACTTATGCCAAAAAGCAATATGTAACCTCCATTTTTAATACCGATAACAAAACGATTATATCAGAGGGGCTGGAAAAAGGCAATGCCATTATTACAGAAGGATATGATCAAATTGTTAACGGAACAGAAATTTCCATTGTTAATTCTTAAGAAAATACCTCATGGAGAAAGATAAAGAAACAGCTGTTGAGGAACAAAGTATTCGACACTTTAAACCAACATATGCAGCTTTAAAGAATAAAAACACCATATACATATTAACCTTTTTCCTTTTGATTGCTGGTGTCATGTCGTACCAAAGCATGGAAAGGGAATTGTTTCCTGAAGTGGTAATTCCATATATTATGGTACGTACTTTTCATCCTGGGAATAGTCCGTCGGACATGGAAAACCTGATTACGCGCCCCATCGAAAAGGAACTAAAAGGTTTGAATGGAGTAAAGAAAATGTCATCAGCATCCTATCAGGATTATAGTTTGATTGTGGTAGAGTTTGAAACTGATGTTGAAGTAAAACAGGCTTTACAGGATGTAAAAGATCAGGTTGACAAATCAAAATCCGAACTTCCGGACAATCTGGATCAGGAACCTGTAGTGGATGATATTGATTTTACAGAGTTTCCTATTTTAAATATTAATCTTTCAGGAGATTATTCAATCTATGAGCTAAAGAAATTTGCCGAAGATTTACAAGATGAATTTGAATCATTACGTTCTATTCGAGAGGCTGATATTATCGGAGTAGATGAAAGGGAAATCCAGATAAACGTGGATCCTTTTAAGTTAGAGTCCATGGATTTAACTTTTTTTGATGTAGAGCAAGCGCTTATTTCAGAAAACATTACGTTGGGAGCAGGTGAATTAAGGGTAGATGGTACGCGCAGATCAATTACTACTCAGGCGGATTACAAAACAATGGAGCAGATTAAAAACACCATTGTAAGTGCCAAAGATGGTAAAATAAGATATATCAAAGATGTAGCTGAAGTTGTTGATGGATTTGAAGATAAAACATCCATATCTGTATTAAACAGAAAACCGGTTGTTACCTTATCCATCGTTAAACGAGGAGGAGAAAACCTTCTGGATGCCACTGACCAAATATTTGAAATTATAAGTGCAAAGCAAAATAATGGATTGCTTCCAAAAGATCTGGAAATAGTAATTACTGATGACCAGTCGAAAAGCATTAAAGGTCAGATTAGCAACCTGGAGAATAGCATTATAATGGGTATGTTGCTCGTTATATTGGTACTCTATATCTTTATGGGTATTCGAAATGCGATATTCTCTGGATTAGCTATTCCCATGTCAATGTTTATCTCATTTTGGTTAATCGGACAAGTGGGTTATTCAATTAACACTATGATATTATTTGGCTTATTGCTGGCGTTGGGTATGCTGGTGGATAATGCCATTGTAGTGGTGGAGAATGTATACCGACTGCATGAAGAAGGCATGAGAAGAATAGACGCCATCAAAAAAGGAGTAAGTGAAATAGCGATTCCAATTATTTCATCCACAGCCACAACCTTAGCTGCCTTTTTACCTTTATTATTCTGGCCAGGGATTGTCGGTGATTTTATGAGCTATATGCCCATCACCCTAATCATTGTATTGTCATCCTCATTATTTGTAGCCTTGATATTGAACCCGGTTTTTGCAGCTCGCTTCATGAAAATTGAAGATATCACTGAAAGAAAAAATCACAAGCTTATTTATACCATTAGTGGAACTTTAGCTCTAATTGGATTATTGTTTTTTGTATTTGGAAAAAACTTATGGGGAAATTTATTTTGCCTGCCTCTGTTTATCACCATCATTAACATTTACGCCATAAAACCTTTTGCGATCTGGTTTCAGGGTAAAGGAATACCTATGATGGAGCACAAATATGAAAGTACACTTCGAAGAGCATTGGGTGCCAAAACATCAGTAACACTTATTGCAGGCTCTGTATTATTATTTATATTCTCTATCATGTTTTTTGGTATGAGCAATCCCAATGTCATATTCTTTCCGGAAAATGAACCTCAGACCATTTATTTGACAACTGAACTACCATTAGGAACTGATTTAGATGCGACAGATTCTATTACACAAAAAGTAGAAGGTAAGCTTTATGAAACGCTGGACAAATATGAGCATATTATAAAATCAGTTGGCATTACAATTGGTGTTGGTAAAGGAGGATTATTTGAAGGAGACCGGTCCCCTAATAAATCTCTTACAACCATAACATTTGTTGAGTTTGAAGATAGAGATGGAATTAATACAGCAGATATAATGAAAGAGCTCACCCAATCGTTTAAAGGATTTTTGGGCGCTAAAATATTTATTGAGAAGGAAGAGAACGGACCTCCTGTAGGAAAACCTATTAACATTGAGGTTTCAGGTGATGATTTTGAAAAACTAATAGCTGTTTCACAAGATGTAATTAGAGTAATTAATCAAGATAAAATTCCTGGTATTGAAGAATTACAAATGGATTTAAATCCGAACAAACCGGAAATGCTTCTTGAAATTGACAGAGAGAAAGCTCGAAGATTCGGACTTTCAACTCAAATGATTGCAGGTACTATACGAACTGCTGTATATGGAAGCAATGTGGATAAATTCAAAGAAAAAGAAGATGAATTTGAAATTATGGTTCGTATGGATAAAAAGTACCGAAACAATACTAGTCAGCTCATGAACCTAAAACTAAGGATTGAGCAGGAAGGTACGCCTTATTATATTCCTATATCATCTGTGGCTAATTACAAATACTCTTCAACCTATGAAAAAATTAATAGAATTGATAACTCCAGAGTTATTACCGTATATTCAAACATTAACGAAGGGTACAACGCCAATGTGATTAATGCCAGGATAAAAGAAGTACTAAGCGATTTTGAATTGCCTATCGGATACAAATGGAAGATGACCGGAGAACAGGAAAATCAAAAAGAAACTTCTGACTTTTTAGTTGGGGCTCTATTGTTAGCCGTAGCATTGATATCAATGATATTAATTACTCAATTTAATTCTGCCATAAAACCTTTAATTATTTTAGGTACTGTATTACTGAGTACAATTGGTGTATTTATGGGGCTCGGAGTATTTCAAATGGACTTTGTGATTTTGATGACCGGAGTTGGAATTGTATCACTGGCTGGGATTGTTGTAAATAATGGTATTGTACTGATTGATTACATCGACATCTTACGAAAAGAAAAGAAAAAGGAAAAAGGAATTGATTTAGAAGACAGATTGACCATTGAGGAAGAGTTAGAGTGTATCATTCAGGGCGGAAAGACAAGACTTCGTCCGGTACTCTTAACTGCCATTACAACAGTACTTGGATTAATACCTTTGGCCACTGGTTTTAATTTTGATTTCTTTGGCTTGTTAAGTGATTTCAATCCTCACATATACTTTGGTGGCGATAATGCTGATTTTTGGTCACCAATGGCATGGACTGTGATTTTTGGTTTAACAACCTCAACTGTACTAACGTTGATTATGTCTCCGGTAATGTTTTTTGTTGCTGTAAAAGTGCGAAATCGATTTTCAACAGTGAAAAAACACTAGAAAACAAACTATTCTTATAAATATTTAAACGGCATTGGAGTTTGAAAATAAATTCCAGTGCCGTTTCTTATTCGCAGTAACTATTCTTATATACATTCTTTTATCTCTGATGAATTCTTTCTGAAATCATCTTCTCAAGTTCATCAATGTCTTTGGCGAAATTACGAATCCCTTCTGCCAGTTTTTCTGTTGCCATTGCATCCTGGTTCATATACCATCGAAATTGACCTTCTGTTAAATGAATCATCTCCAGATCCAGATTACGGGCACTTAAAGATGAAATTTTAAGATCAACTTTAGAAGACGAATTCTCGAGCTCGTTCAACAATACAGGAGAAATAGTCAGCAAATCACAACCTGCTAACTCCATTATCTGCCCCACATGCCGAAAACTTGCTCCCATGATCTCGGTACTGTAACCAAATTTTTTATAGTAATTATAGATATCAATAACCGACTTTACTCCCGGATCCTCCTGTGCTCCAATATGCTCAACACCCCTGTACCTTTTATACCAGTCATAAATTCTTCCAACAAACGGAGAGATTAACTGAACTCCTGCTTCGGCACATGCAATAGCTTGATAAATATTAAACAATAAAGTAAGGTTACAATGAATACCTTCCTTTTTAAGTATTTCAGCAGCTTTTATACCCTCCCAGGTTGAAGCAATCTTAAGCAATATTTTTTCTCGTCTGATTCCATTTTCTTCATAAAGGGCAATAATATCCCTTGCCTTTGCTACCGTTTTATCCGTATCAAAACTTAAACGCGCATCCACTTCTGTAGAAACCCTGCCCGGAACAATTTTAAGAATCTCCAATCCAAAATTCACTCCTACTTTGTCAATGGCCAAACTTTTTTGCTCCTCAGCTTTGTCACTTTTAAACCGGGCATATTCTATCGCCTCATCCATTAAATAATTATACCGGGGATGTTGAGATGCTTTAAGTATCAATGATGGATTAGTTGTTGCATCCAAAGGTTTAAAAACCTCGATGGATTCAAAATCACCTGTATCGGCAACTACTTTTGTATATTTTTTAAGCTGATCTAATGAATTCATGACTCTGATTTTTTTATAGAAACAAAATACGACTCTCTTTACAAAGGCATATTTCCATGTTTTTTTGGGGGATTGGTTTCACTTTTATTTTGTGTCATATCCAGGGCTTGGATAACCTTCTTTCTTGTTTCTTTCGGTAAAATTATTTCATCTATATAACCGAGTTCGGAAGCACGGTATGGATTTGCAAAATTAGTTCTGTAATCATCCACACACTCTTTTCTTTTCTCTTCATCCATTTGTTCTCGGAAAATAATATTAACCGCTCCTTCTGGTCCCATAACTGCAATTTCAGCAGTAGGAAATGCAAAATTAACATCAGCCATTACATGTTTACTGGCCATTACATCATACGCCCCACCATATGCCTTACGAGTTATTATTGTAATTTTAGGTACAGATGCTTCTGCATATGCGTATAACAATTTAGCTCCATGCTTAATAATTCCACCATATTCCTGAATGGTTCCCGGTAAAAAGCCGGGTACATCAACAAAAGTAACTACCGGGATATTGAAGGAATCGCAGAATCGTACAAAACGAGCCGCTTTTATACTTGAATTTATATCAAGCACGCCGGCAAAAACCTGAGGTTGGTTGGCTACAATACCTACCGATCGACCATTGAAACGAGCAAATCCTACAATGATATTATTGGCATACTGCGACATCACTTCCAAAAAATGCTGATTATCAATAACTGAATTAATCAATTCGTGCATATCATACGGCTTATTGGGATCAGCCGGTATTAATTCCTGTAGTTTTTCATCATCACGGTCTATTCTATCTCCTGATGGTATAATAGGCGTTTCTTCCATATTATTTGATGGCAGAAAGCTCAGTAACTCTCTAATCATCATTAATGTCTGCTCATCATTATCAGCTACAAAATGAGCGACTCCACTTTTTGCATTATGGGTATGTGCTCCTCCCAGATCTTCTTTTGTTACTTCTTCGTGTGTTACTGTTTTTATAACCTCAGGACCCGTAACAAACATATAACTGGTATCCTTCACCATAAAAATGAAATCTGTAAGTGCCGGAGAATAGACAGCCCCCCCGGCACATGGCCCCATAATAGCAGATATCTGAGGAATTACCCCAGAGGCTTTAACATTTAAATAAAATATCTCACCATAACCGGCTAAACTTTGCACTCCTTCCTGAATTCTGGCTCCTCCTGAATCATTTAATCCAACCACAGGCGCACCCATCTTTAATGCCAGTTTATGAACTTTAATTATTTTATCCGCATTGGTACGGCTCAGTGATCCACCAAAAACAGTAAAGTCCTGTGCAAAAACATAAACCAGTCGCCCGTCCACTTTCCCATATCCTGTTACAACGCCATCTCCCGGAATCACCGTTTGATCCATATTAAAATTCTTACACGAATGGGTAATCATCTTATCCAATTCAACAAATGTACCCGGATCGAGGAACAATTTCACACGTTCTCTGGCCGTTAACTTACCCGCAGTATGTTGTTTATCAATCCTTTGTTGTCCACCGCCCGCTTCTGCTGCTTTGTTTTTATCATCAAATAGTTTGTACTTATCCTTTAGTGATTGCATAATGTCAAATGTTAAAAATGATTATTCTTCGGAAGGATCAATCTCAATTAAACGAGCTCCTCCTTCAACAGTATCGCCTTCTTTAACAAACACTTGTTTAATAATTCCTGAGATGGTGGCTTTATATTCGCTTTCCATTTTCATGGCAGAAACAATAATGGTGGTATCTCCCTCATTAACCACATCTCCTTCTTTAACCAGAAGCTTCACTATTCGTCCAGGCATTGGAGCTTCAATTATTCTATCGGTATTTTTCAAACCCTGTCCCTTATTACTTTTATAACGCGATACGGGATCAATCACCTCCACCTGAAAATGATCGGTTCTGGTATTCACTTTATAATGGTTTGGAGACTCACCTTCAATCATTTCCAGATTAATTGAATGTCCTTTATACAAAACCGAATATACAGACTCCTCTACCTTAACCACATCCAGATCATAGTCCTTCCCATCTATTTTAACCTTAAAAATTTGATGGTTCTGGCTAAGCATATCGATCTTTGCTATACGATCCTTAATTTTTAGTTCTAATGGCATAACTATATGAATTAAAGTCTGAGTAGATTTCTTTTTTTACCGAATTCTTTCCACGGGGATGGCTTGTTAGTCACATTGTCTCTCACCTGAGATTCTTGCTTATTAATGAAATCAAGATAAGTCACAAACATGGCTATATCCTGACATTCTAATTCACAAGGTTCATCAATAATCAGATACTTTGTGTTTTTTTCAATAAAATGAGTATTATAAATCCCCTTTACAAAGTCCGGAGTATCCATAATCTTTTCCAGAAACGGAATGGATGTTTTTACTCCGGTTATTTTGTATTCATATAATGCTCTTTTCATTCTTTGAATACATTCAGTCCTTGTCTTTGCCCAAACAATCAGCTTCGAAATCATGGGGTCATAATGTATCGGTATTTCATAACCTTCATATACATACCCATCGGTTCGGACTCCAAGACCTAAAGGCTCACTTATATGCCGAATTAATCCCGGGTTAGGCATAAAATTATTCTGAGGATCTTCAGCATAAATTCTGCATTCGATAGAATGGCCATGCATTACAATTTCCTCTTGTTGATAAGTCAGTTTTTCTCCTGCGGCAATATTAATCTGTTCCCTCACCAGATCAACTCCAGTAATTCTTTCTGTAATCGGATGTTCCACCTGAAGGCGGGTGTTCATCTCCAAAAAGTAAAAGTTATGCTTGTCATCCACTAAAAACTCAATTGTTCCCGCTCCCACATAATTCACCGATTGGGCAGCCCTTATGGCATACTCGCCCATTTTATTTCGTAAACTCTTCGTCATATGAGGAGAAGGTGTTTCCTCAACAACTTTTTGATGCCTCCGTTGAACAGAGCACTCCCGCTCAAATAAATGGATAGTGTTTCCATGCTTATCAGCCAATATCTGAAACTCAATATGATGAGGAGACTCAATATACTTCTCAATATAAACTGTATCATCACCAAAGGAGGATCGGGCTTCAGATTTTGCCATTTGATAAGATGATTCCAATTCAGCTACTTTCTTAACCAGTCTCATCCCTTTACCTCCACCACCAGCTGATGCTTTAATCATTATGGGATATCCAATTTCTTTAGCCACCTGATGCAACTCTTCAGTTGAATCCAATGATTTATTTGTTCCCGGAACAACTGGCACTCCCGATGATTCCATTAACTTTCGAGCTTTTACTTTATCGCCCATTGAAGTTATTGCTTCCGCTGAAGGACCAATAAAAATAATCCCTTCCTCTTTAACAACATTTGCAAAATGAGCATTTTCAGATAGGAAACCATAACCAGGGTGTATGGCATCAGAATTAGAACGTTTAGCGACCTCAATGATTTTTGGTATATTTAAATAGCTTTCATTTGAGGGAGAAGGACCAATAAAGTAGGCCTCATCTGCATAACGTACATGCATCGAAGTTCTGTCAGCTTCTGAAAATACGGCAACAGATAAGATTCCCATTTCGCGACACGATCGCATGATACGAATCGCAATTTCGCCTCGGTTTGCGATGAGAATTTTCTTAATCATAGAAAAAAAATAAAATTAACCGTAGCTTAAGATAAGAACTAATTTTGAGATTTAAACATATATATATCTTTAATTAACAGAAGTTAAAAGAAGAATATTTACCATCTCAAACTGAAACGGCTATACACACCAGCTTAATCTAGATGAATTCTAAATAATTGTAAGCCGCATTAAACCAGTACTTTTTTGCGCTAATTGTTTTAAATTTGAGATTTTAAGGAAATAATCATAAAAAATAAATATCATGTTGAAAAAACCAGTAGAAGAAATCTTAGTTAAACAGATTGAAAGGGAGGCATACTCGTCAAACCTTTATTTGTCTATGGCTTCATGGGCTGAGACCAATGGTTTTAGTGGTGTATCGGAATGGATGTATGCACAAGCTGAAGAAGAAAAAATCCATTTACTTAAGTTCATGAAATACGTGAATGAAAGAGGTGGTAAAGCCGTTATTCCTGCTGTAGCTCAACCACCTGCAGATTTTGCAAATGTGCAAGAAGTGTTTGAACAAACGCTGGAGCACGAACAATTTGTAACTGAAAGCATCAACGAAATCGTTGGTGTGTGTCTTGACAACAAAGACTTCACCACTCTCAATTGGATTCAATGGTTTGTAACTGAACAAATTGAAGAGGAAGCATCCGTTTCTGCCATTATCGACAAACTTAAATTATTAGATGGACACAATCTATATATGTTTGATCGTGATGTTATGGGTTTACGCGGATCAGTTCCTGGAAGCCAGCAATAATTTAACACCAATTTCACTATAAGGTTGGCGTTAAATAGTTTTAGAGATATTAAGTTTATACAAGACGAAAATTATTGCGATATTCGAGAGCAGGGCCAGGCTTGCTTGAGCTATGCCAAGTGAAGCAATAATCATGAAATAAATTGAGACATAGCCTTTGTTAGTGCCTGTCCATAAAGTCGGGTGTTTGGACTTTATAGGCGAACACTAGTTACGACGATATTTTGTAACAAAGTATAAATTAATAGAATGAAATTATAACGCTAATATCATTGGGATATTGGTATAATCCTCTCTTTCAACTACATCTTTTAAGGTGTTGAATAAGAAGGATCAATCACTATTAAATTCTTTCATTAATAAATTTGAACTGTGATTGAATGAAAATAAAAAAGCCGATGAAGAATCATTTCCTTTCATCGGCTTTTTTATTTCTATACAACATGTAGGTTTATATTTTTGCAATATTTGGCTGAAATAAATTACTTTTGAGCTCAATTTAGCCTTTGACTGGCATAACATACGGAACCCGGTATTGCCTGTTTCCAAATTATTTGAAAGAATGGATATGAAAAAAATACTTAATCCGTTTGTACATAGTAAGAATCATGATTACGAATGTTTTGGTTGTTCTCCTCTAAATAAAATGGGTTTACATCTCGAATTTTGGGATGCAAATGAAGAAATTGTATGCAAGTGGCAACCCCAAAAACACCTCGAAGGATATCAAAATGTGCTTCATGGAGGTATTCAAGCTACCTTACTTGATGAAATTTCCAGTTGGACGGTTTACACAAAATGTAAAACGGCAGGTGTAACATCAGGACTGGAAATTAAATATAAAAATCCATTGATGATCGATGGTCATGAAATAACAATTAGAGCAAGAATAGAAACTGCAAATAAGCGTATTGCAAAAATAAAAGCCTCAATAGAAGACCATACGGGTAAAATTTGTGCCGAAGGTATTGTAACCTACTTTCTTTTTCCTGAAGAACTGGCCAAAAAGAAATATATGTACCCCGGAGTAGAAGCATTTTACGAATAAAGGAAACGATTATGGGATTGAGAAAAAGGATAAAACAAAATGTACCACAAGGGATTGTACCCTCTTTATTATATCTGATAAAATGGATTATTCTTTGCGGCATTGTTGGCCTACTTGCGGGTTCTGCTTCTGCTGTTTTTTTGATTTCCCTGGAATGGGCTACCAATTTGCGGGAATCAAATCTTTGGATTATTACATTACTTCCGGCCGGAGGATTAATAATCGGACTTACATATCATTATTTCGGACAAAGTGTAGTTAAGGGTAATAATCAAATTTTAGAAGAATTTCATAGTCCTAAAAAAATCATTCCTCTAAAAATGGCACCACTCGTACTCCTAAGTACAGTTGTTACCCACCTTTTTGGTGGATCTGCCGGACGTGAGGGAACAGCCATTCAAATGGGAGGTGCAATAGCCGACCAGTTTACCAAGATATTTAAGCTTAAAGAAGAAGACCGAAAGATACTTCTTGTTACAGGTGTAAGCGCTGGCTTTGCTTCTGTATTTGGTACTCCCCTGGCAGGAGCCATATTTGCTTTAGAAGTTTTTGTAGTCGGTCGTATGCGCTATGATGCCATTATACCTAGTTTTTTAGCTGCAATCTTTGCCAATGAGGCAGCACTGTTATGGCCCGTTCATCACACCCACTATAGCATACCATTTGTACCTGACTTATGGGCTCCAGAGCTTCTGTGGGCCATTGTTGCAGGCATTTGTTTTGGATTAGCCGGAATGCTTTTCTCCAATGCGACTCACTTCTGGGGTAATTTTTTTAAGAAAGTTATAAAGTATCCTCCCTTAAGGCCTGTTATTGGAGGTGTAGTATTGGCCATAGCTGTTGGAGCTATTTTTTACTTTGGAGACAGATCACATTCTACCCGATGGATTGGATTAGGTGTACCTACAATAGTTGAATCTTTTGAACAACAACTCCCCTTTTCCGATTTTTTACTTAAAATACTATTTACCTCATTCACTTTAGGCGCAGGGTTTAAAGGAGGTGAAGTTACTCCTCTGTTTTTTACAGGTGCTACGTTGGGCAGTGCATTGGCTTTATTTATCCCGTTACCGGTTGCTTTATTAGCAGGAATGGGTTTTGTGGCAGTATTTTCTGGTGCTACCAATACTCCTATTGCCTGTACCTTAATGGGGATAGAACTTTTTGGTGCTGATGCTGGAGTTTTTATTGGTATTGCTTGTGCTACTGCTTACCTTTTTTCCGGACATACAGGGATCTATGGAGAACAGATAATAGGGAGTCCAAAGAACCTTTTGTTTGGAGCGCATAAAGGAAAGAAATTGAATCAGTTATAAATATCCGGAAAAAACACCTGAAAAAAACAGTGTTAATAGTATTCATTAACACTGCTTTTATACCAGATTAAACATCCTGTCATATTTAAGTTGATACTATTTTTTATAACCATTTACGCCAAACGTTTCAACACAACTGCCTTCTAAAAATGCATTCACATCTGTCATCCAATCCTCTAAAGCAAGTTCATTTTCGTCTTCAGTAACAAAAGCATTTACGTCAACCATCCAGACATCAACTTCTAAAGGTACTTCTACCATTTCGTCTTCAAGGAATGTATCAGGATTTAACATCCAATCCTCAACATCAAGATTTGGTTCAGCAAAAACAGCTTCGGTATTCAGTAAGAATTTTACCTTAGAAGAAATTACAAAATCAATAGGTTTTGACTCCATTTTCTCAAGGTTGTTTGCAAAAGAAGTGAATGTGAAAGCACACATTAATATTAGTGCTAACATTCTAAATTTGGTTTTATGGCTTAAAGTTTTCATGACATTTATTTTTATTGTTATTACTCTTTTTCTACACTTGTTTTTTTTACCAACACTTCTGTTGTGACAAGAGTATTTCAAAGTAAATGCCAAGAACTACAAACCACTATATATGTAATACTTACAACATTCCAACAGGATTTCATCCAATTGATATTGTATCATATCGCCACATAGAAGCGTTCGATTATGAACACATTAAAGACGGGTAAGTATTTTAACACATGTTATATACCCCATAGAAATGGTAACACATACTTTGTATTAAATTTTATCTTTTAGCAAATTTTCATTTTCTTGATCCCAAATACACAAGATACACCATGAAACAAGTATTTATATTAGCATTATTCTGTATTCTTTTTTCCTGTTCAAAACAGGAAACCAATAAAAACATATTACTTTATATTGGAACCGCTAGTTCTAATCCAGAGGAAGGTATCAGTTACTGTTATTTTAATACGGAAACAGGAGAGTTGACTCAACCAAAAATTGCTACTAAGATCATTGGACCTAATTTTATCCATGTAGATTCAGAAAAAAAACATGTGTATGCCGTTGGAGCATTAATAAATAATGAATCCAATAAAAAACAATCTGTTGTTTGTAGCTATTCTATTGATAGTGCAACTAATCAGTTAAATAAAATTTCCGAGGTTTCAACTTATGGTGACGATCCTTGTTTTGTAGAATTCAACAGGTATAAAAACCTTGTATTATCAGCCAATTATAGTTCCGGTAATGTTTCTTTTTATAAAGATACCGATGGTAAATTATCGCACATTCAATCCTCAATACATTATGGCACAGGACCTAATAAAAACAGACAAGAAAAACCTCATGCGCATAGCATTCGTGTTGATCCAACAAACAAATATGCATACGCTGCTGATTTAGGGGCAGATAAAATTATGGTTTATAATATCGCTAGTGATTCCATTCAAATTCAGGACTCTGTAATCTGCAAACCAGGAGCAGGCCCTCGCCATCTTGACTTTTCCCCTGGAGGAGATATGATGGCTGTTTTAAATGAATTAAATT
>JBNKGY010000050.1:0-21348 GCA_050290065.1 Marinilabiliaceae bacterium | reverse complement strand
AAAGAAGCAGCCTCTGATGATAGCAATTCAGGATCAACACTGCCCTGTCTGCAAGCCTCTGCAACCTCTTTGAATTGACGAGAAAGTCCGGATATCGATAAGTCATCCGCATTTTTAATTACAGGAACCATTAATCCTCTATCAGTATCTACCGCCAACCCAAGGTGCACTTTGTTAAAATACTTTACACTATCACCAAGGAAGTGAGCATTTGCATCAGGAAATTTCTTTAAAGCTTTAACTACAGCCAAACAAACCATATCATTAATGGTAATATTTGCTGCACCATCTGTGGCTTTAACTTGTTTTCTGAGTTCTAGAATCCTGCGTGCATCTGCACCTAAATGATGCGTTAATTGCGCTGAATTTTGCAACGAAGCATGCATTGCCTTAGCAATAAGCTTCCTGATATTTGGTAATTTCTTAATTTCATAATCCTCTGCATATACCGGATTTGTGGAAGTTAGATCACCTGCTTTAACAGTTCCTCCAAGTCCGGTACCTTTTTCAACTACCTGCACATTCTCCTTTTTGGCAACTTCTTTAGCCAATGGAGTCATTTTAGGTTTAGATGCAAGGTAAGCCTGTATATCTCTTTCAATCACCCTTCCTTCCGGACCAGTACCTACAATTGTTTCATACGGTACTCCTTCTTTCTGAGAAAGTTTTTTAGCTCTCGGGGATATCTTTACATTTTCATTGGCAGATGTAGTTTTAATTTCAACAACAGGAATCTCCTCTGATTTTGATACATCAGAAACAGCTTCTTCAACTTCAACAACCTCACTCTCCACATTCTCCCCCCGGGGTTGAAATTCTGTGATACTTTCACCTGGCTGCCCGATAACAGCTATATTCTGCAAAACAGGAACCTCGTCCCCTTCTTCACAAAAAACGCCCAGCAACACACCATCTTCAGCAGCCTCTTCTTCAAAGGAAGCTTTATCCGTTTCGTAGGCAAACAACATGTCTCCTTTTTTAATTTTGTCTCCAACCTGCTTAAACCATTCAGTGAATATGCAGGATTCAACAGACTGCCCCTGACGAGGCATTATTACAACAGTAGCCATATATTAAAAATTTTAGCTCAAACTTAACACTTACTACTTGTATTTACAAGTTAGAATCAATAATTTTTTTCTAAAAAAATTATATCTATCTTTTATTTAACCTGTTACACACTTGTAAATGTTTATTTTTTGTATTTACAGGTTACAGCATCATGTATTTACATTTATTTTATTTAGATTTAACAATTAATACTTGAATTATCCTTAATTTCAAGGATATTTATACAAAACCAGAATGTATTGATTAAATAAGTATTATCTATAGTATAAATCATTTAAGGAGTTATTACTAACCCCCTGAGTTCGATTAATATTTATTATTTTTGAGGTCTGTTGTACTTAGATTACATTATATATGTACTAAGTACCAAACTCTGATTAAAACCAGAATAATGATTGTGAATAAAAAGCCCCAACATACAATTGTATACGAGACACTAAGAAAACACATAACAGAAGGAATTTATTCGGAAGGAGATTTACTCCCTTCTGAAAACGAATTATGTGCAACTCACGGTGTAACACGGCCTA
Organism: Marinilabiliaceae bacterium; assembly: GCA_050290065.1. Lineage (GTDB taxonomy): Bacteria > Bacteroidota > Bacteroidia > Bacteroidales > Marinilabiliaceae > Saccharicrinis. Next base: position 19,747 of record JBNKGY010000050.1, on the reverse strand, counting down.
CCATCAGAAAAGCATTGGATAAATTAGTTAATGATGGATTTATTATTAAAAGAAAAGGTAAAGGAAGTATTGTTAGGGGTACTCCAAAAGGGATTGGCATCTTGTCGTTAGGCGGAACAACCAGTGCGCTTGGCACAGAAAATCTATCTACAAAAATTATAGTAAAACCAGAAATCAGACCTTGGGATAAAGCTTTCTCATTTACATTAAGTGAACGGGAAATTGAATTTGGGTGCATATATCTGGAAAGGCTACGGATAATTAACAATGATCCGGTATTTTATGACATCACAATGATACCAAATATCAATTTACCCAGATTTACCTCAAGAAGCTTTGAAAATAAGTCACTTTTTAATATTCTAAGAGAGCACCATCAGGTTGAAGTAACCGGAGGTGAACAAAGAATTCAAGCCATCTTAGCTACAGAAAAACTACAAGATTACTTTAATGTAAGTAAAGATCAACCCATTATCCAGTTAGATAGAAAAATGAATACAAACAGACCAGACTTATCTTTTTATAGTCAGGTATTCTGTAATGCAGATAAATATGCACTTATCGGAACATTCTAATATAAAAATAGCATGCAAAATATACTCTTAAAAGAGTTTAATCTTTAAACTAAATTCATACCTCTCCTGAATCATTTCAATTAAAACGCATTAAATATAAGGGAAAAGTAAACCAGAATCCTTTTTCAATAGCAATTCAAATAGGGAAACCGTTGCCATTGCATCTCCTGCAGCTCTATGCCTTGCGTTATTATCTATGTTTAACGATGAACATAAACTTCCTAAACTGTAAGATTTTAAGCCTGGTAATAATTTTCTACTCAATTTGACAGTACATAATGTTTTTCGATTAAAATCATAACCTAACGATTCAAACTCTGCTTTAATAAAACCATAATCAAACCCTGCGTTATGAGCAACAAATATACTATCCTTTGTAATCTCAACTATCTGTTTAGCAATCTCATAAAATCGAGGGGAATCCCTAACCATTTCATTAGTTATACCTGTTAATCTGGTTATATAAGCAGGAATATATTGTTCCGGATTAACTAAAGACACAAATTCTTCAATTACAGAAACACCATCATGCAGATATATGGCTATTTCAGTAATTTTTCCTGTACTAAAGCTTCCTCCTGTTGTTTCAATATCAATAATGGTATACATGAAAATATCTTAATCGACTGAATACCTGTAAAGAAAGAAATTGTATTAAATGTAAACAAATATTCAAGTAAAAAAAGTAAATAATAATTCAACAGAAAAGTATCAAAACCCTTATTATTTCTTGTATTGACAAAAAAAATAACCTATTTTTGTTATAGTGTTATTGACAACGAAAAACCGCATCAATTTTTACGATTGTTAAACTCAACACTACAAGAATACCGAGTAAAGTTATATGGTCTAAGGGCGGGCCTCACCTTCGGGTTATCATTTTTGATACGGAGGATTACCGAGGATCATAATACACTCAAATCCTGTTCACAGGAGTTTAAATAGTCCAGAATTGATGCGGCCTGCATAAAAAAAGCTACCAAATTTGGTAGCTTTTTTCTTTATATATCTTTTAGTAATATATTTTGATCAGAGTTTCGGGTTATAGAATTAAACTTATCCACAATCTCTTTAATCTTAAGCATCGCTTCTGTCTCTTCAAAATGTAAATTCTTACTTCCTGCATTCTCCATCATTTCCAGAACTGTGGATATGGTTAATTTATTAATATCTTGAGCAGGTTGAAAGGCTGACTCTGAACCAGAATCATTATTAACCTCAATGAGCACTTTACACTTTACTAATTCAAAGATTATTTCATTAATTAATCTGATAGGCAATTTCAGATTTACTGAAAGCTCCAATGAGGTAGCTGGATCAATGCCCTGTTCAAATCGCTTCACTACATTATTAGTAATTAATAAGGCTACTATTCTTTTATACTCTAGGCTCACATTTTTAGTATCTGCTTCAAATTCAAAGCTATTTACATTTTGAACTGCAAACGATAGCTCCGCCCCAAACATAACAATTAACCAACTTGCCTGCATCCAAATTAAAAACAATGGTAATGCAGCAAAACTACCATAAATGGCATTATACCTGGAAACACCAACCTGAAAATGAATATAATAATATTGTAGAATTTGAAATAAGACTCCTGCTACAACACCACCAACTAACGCTGATGTAAATTTCACTTTTGTATTGGGCATAATTAACAACAAAAGCACAAATACAATACAAATGATAACATATGGTAATATTAAAGATAACATCCTACCCATTAGAGTCAGAAAAGCATAGTCGTTAAATTTTGCAGATACCGCAAAAACCATACTACTCGAGGAAATAAGAAATAACATGGCAATAAATACCAGGGCTATGTAATCCGTAAATTTACGGGAAAAGCTTCTGGATCTTTTTACCTCCCAAATATCATTAAAGCTTTGTTCAATATTACCTAAAACCTGCATTACCGACCAAACTAAAAGTATCAACCCAACTCCAATAATCATTCCTCCTTTTGTGTTATTAATATATCCCTTAGCCATTTCAATAACGTAAGATAAAACTTCTTTATGTCCTTCTAAACTTTTTGACAATTCAACTTCCAAAACATCAGCTAAACCAAAGCCTTTTGCAATTCCAAATACTAAAGCTACAAGCGGAACAACAGAAAGTAAGGAATAAAAGGTAAGAGCAGATGCTTTTTGTTGACATTTATCGTAAATAAAGCCCTTAACTGCTAGATATAAAACGCGAATAGTATTTATTATTATTACGTGAGGTCTGGATAATTGAAATTTCTGAATTCTCCAGATATCTTCTGTGAGATACTTTACTACTTTGGATATATATTCATTCATGCGTTATTCTTTTATATCTCCTTAGATCTGCAAAATTTGATTAATAAATAGAAATAGTTAATATTTTTCTTTTGCAATACGCATGCAATAGAACTCTTTAACTACTTTATTTTATTATAGCTATTTCTAATATATTAAGAACTAACCTTGAATACAAAAAAAACAAACAATTAAATTTATAGTAATATAGAGGAAGAAAAAAAATAGTAAGTCTGTAAGCCGGGTTCTGTCATCCCCAAAAGGATTGTCTATCATTTGTCTAGGATTATAGTCACCTATAACCTCAAGCAACCTACCCCTCATGACTGTATAACACCAAAGCGAGCAGCTCTGTATTCATTTGAAAATCATGATATATTTGGTCTTGCAATCCATAAGATACACGGCTATCTATGTTACCATAAATACCGGTGAGCTCTTACCTCACCTTTTCACCCTTATCCGGTATAATACCGGACGGTTATTTTCTGTTGCATTACTATACCTTCACAGGTATCTTCCAGTTAGGAAGCATGGTGCTCTGTATTGCCCGGACTTTCCTCCACGGTTAAGTGGCGATAGACCGACTTACTATTTTTTACAAATATAGTTAATTATTCTATTTGATAAGGCAAGTAAGAATCAAGCTCTGTGATATACGCATCTTTATAACCTAAAGATACTATTGAGGATAGTTCTATAACAGCATCCTCATACTTATATTCTCCAACAGTATATCTGTAAATTTTATCCTGCAAGTAAAACTCCTTTACGTTTTCGACTCCCTTAAAATGACTTAAATAAACAGGAAATCTAAAAGCACTAAGCTGTATGGTATATGTTTTATTAGGATCTGGCTTAAATCCCTTTGGAACACCTATATTTTGTCCTTGTAAAATATAGTTATGTGTATTCACAATAAAAGCTTGATGATATCCTAAATCTTTATAATATATCAGTTCATTTTCTGCATCCTTATGCGATTTAAAACTCCCCACACAATACCTTGTAAACCCATCCGAACAATTAAACTCTCGTGCTTCTTCTACATTTTTAAAGAACGAAGGATCTTCAGCTGGGAACTTTAAAGCAATAATCTGTATTGCAAAATCAGCAGTTGTTGGAATCGAAAATACGCTCACTATTTTTTTTGAAGTCCTTAAGGATGCCAACATATCAACATGCTTTTGTGCAAATACATGTCCATAAAACGTAAAGAATGCGAGAATTAATATTTTTATTGCTTTCATTAGTCTAAATTTAAACTTCATTTTAATGATAGAACATCATTTCTATCATTAAACTCATTAGTTGTTCATAACTGAATGGCCAACTTTGAATTCAATTATTTATCGCTTGATTCATTTACTTTTTAATGATATTGATAAAAAGCAAATCAAAATTATACTTTACTTTTTAACTCTCCAAACCACTACTTCAATTCTTCTATTTTTCAACTGTTCCTCCTCACTACACAGAGCACCTCTTTTACATTTGTTTACCAGATATCTCTCTCCATAACCACGTGGTATTGTAGCATTTCCATCTACTCCATTGCTCATCAACATATCTTCAACTTTTTCTCCCATTTGTTGTGAGGTCATTAGGTTATCCAACTTACCACCTCTTGCATCAGTATGAGAATTAAGCTTCACAACCAACTGAGGATTTTTTTGAAGATATGTAGCTAATCTGCCCAATGTCTTTTTGCTTTCTTCAGTTAATTCATTACCAACATAATACAACACCATTCCACTGATATCATCTAAAACATCATCATTAAATATTGGAGTAAGAGATAATCCGTTATCATTCAAATCCGATACCTCCATTATATTTACAATCATTCGTTTTGAATTGAATTCTCCTTCCTTGGAAAATAAAAGTTCAAATTCCTGTCCGTCTTTTTTATATTCATCAGGAATAACAATGTTAAATAAACCATCTGCACTTGAGACTCCAGAAGCCACGACCTGACCACTTTTATCATCAACAATTTCAACATTTACACCCTCAATAGGATCATTATTATATGTTGATTTAACTTTTGCCATAAAAGACGATGGAAACATAGAAAGATCTGGTTTAGCTTCTTCAACTACAGGCTCTTCTACAACAACCGGATCCTCCTCCGGCAAATCTTCCAGCACTATTTCATCACCTTCTTTTGGTCCTTCCTCTTCTTCCGAACCTACAAAATTTACGGTAAAAATATTGTCAGCATTATTTCTCCTTGTACTCGATAAAAATCCAACCTTAGGATTCTTTGGATTGATTACATATGCAAAATCATCATAAGAGGAATTAAAAGGTTGAAGCATATTTTGTATATTCTTCCATCTTCCATCAACATATTCGGCTTTAAATAAATCTAAGGCACCAAAACCAATATGTCCATTTGAAGAGAAATACAAAACATTGTCTTTACTTACAAATGGAAACACTTCATCTCCATAAGTATTTACTTCAGGTCCAAGATTTTTAACTGCACCATACGTACCACCTCTTAGTCTTTCAACTCTGTATATATCCTTTCCTCCATAACCACCACGAGCATTGGAAACAAAGTATAAAAATTTATCGTCTGGCGATACTGCAGGATGACCATAATCAAACTCATCATTAATAAAAGGTAGTTCTGTTTCATTTCCCCAGTCTTTTCCATCATGAGTAACCTTAAAAAGTTTCAATCTACTTTCTCCACCTTTTATTCTAACAACCTTTGTATAGTACATGGTATTATAATCAGAAGTAAAAGAGATAGCTCCAATATGATATGGAAAAACCAAAGCTTTTGAAAACAACCTACCTGGTTGAATTTCATTGTCTTTTAAATCAGAATAATATAAGTTTAGAAATGATTTTCCCTGACGGTCCACATTTTTAGTTCCTTCCTCTGAAGATGAATAAACCACTCCATTTTTATAATATTGAATACCAAAAGATTGCCCAAAAGTCAGAATTATAGAAGGATTAACCCTATATGGTTCCTGATCCAAATGCTCATTAGCCCATTTACAGGATTCTATCAGGTCATTTACTTCTGTTGGATTTGCACCTTGAGCCACCGAATTTTTATACCAATGGATCGCACCAAAGTCATCATCTCCATATAATCCCGATTTGTGCAACACTTTTGCATATATAAAAACATCTTCTCCTGTTAATTCTTCTTCCAAATCTAGATATATAGTCAAAGCTCTTTCTATATTATTCAACTCATAATAACAACGCCCCACTTTTTTTAATATATCAACAGGTAGGGTTTCTCCACTATTTTGAGCTTCTAAATAATATGATAATGCTCTATAATACTCGGCTTTATCGAAATAGTTATTTCCTTTTTTAACATCCTTGCTTTGCGCATTCATACTTTGAATACAAAAACAAAATACTAAAGAAAAAACTATGTATTGAATAATCTTCTTCATAATAAAAGATATTAATTCTATGATCAAATCAAAACCTTCAAAGAGGCCTATAAATAGGGATAACTCTAATTAGGAAAGGAAAAAAATATGATACTGTTTATTAATAAACATATAATCTTGTTGTGATAAAACAAACCACTTTGGGTTAATAAAATTCTAAAAATATCTGATTGAACGCATGCCGGCTCTACGATTAAAAGTAAAATCAAATTGAATACATATTTCGTGTGAGCCAAATTTGGCATATTTATTTAAAGAATTCAAAGAATAATCAAATGAATACCTGAATGTATATGGAGATTTTTTATTTGGCTTGACTTCTGCAAGGAGTACCAGGTCTGAAATTGAACGATATGCAATACCAAGCCATAGGGTTTCCATTAATAAAACATTACCAGAAACATCAAATTGCAATGGTGCACCATATACTTCTCTAAATAAAAGTGTAGGTTTCACTTTAACATCCTGCCAATCAAAAATATATCCTCCATATAAAAACATGGTAACATTTTTCAAATCAAGCTTATTCTTAAGAACATTATTGGTTTCATCGAATTGGTTCGAAAACATTTTCGGTATTGAGAATCCTGCGAAATAATTCTCTCCATAATAATAGGAACCAAAACCAACATTTAATCCAATCTTAGATTCTTTCCCAAAATATATAGGATCTCCGTATTGTTCTGTTATAGCTTTCGTTCCGTCGTATATATGAGAACTGACACCTAACTGTAGTCCAAATGAAATGAATGTACCACGCCTATCTAGTTGTAATTTATAAGACGCAGCTGCCATTGCATCAATTGTGTTCGAAAAACCAACCACATCATTCATAATCGACAAACCAACACCTAAATTTGTATCTTCTATAGGCCCATGAACATTAATAGATTGGTTCATTGGAGCTCCTTCAAAACCAATCCATTGATTTCGACCAATGATTAGTCCGCTAATTACATCACGAGTACCATTATACGCAGGATTTAATAAACCTTGATTTGCAATATAGAGATTATACTGAGTAATATCCTGAGCGTAACCTACTTCAGAGATCGATATGACCGCAAATATTAAAAATACTTTTGTCAGAAAATTGTAATTCATAGCTTTCATTTTCAATGAATAAAGTTTTAAATAAGGAATTTCTACCTTCTCAACTCAACATATCCATTATATTCTTTTGTCTTCACTTCTCCATCTTCATTTATTTCAACAGAGAATACATAGAAATATGTTCCATTAGGTAAATCACTACCTATCGATACCATATTTGCAGTTGTTGATTTACCATCCCACCATTCTTTATCCTGTCCATATTTTATACCTTTTGAACGATACACAAGCGTTCCCCATCTATTAAATACTTCTAAGTTGGATTTTTCAGCAGTTATACCATTACCTTCTATTCCTGTAATTACATAGTAATCATTTATACCGTCACCATTTGGAGAAAAAGCATTCGGAATAATAAACGACTTTTGCTCTGCAATCATTTCATTTCCAACAAAAACATATACAGTGGCTGTATCTTTTCTTTCAATGGATTTATTAAACTCTTCATCAATGTTTGATACTACATATTGAACTTTATCCTTACCATAGAAACCTGGTATTTTGTTCAATGTTAATTCTCCTGTAATTGTATCCATAGAATATACCCCAACATACTTATTACTTACTGATTCAACTTCACGTTCTACTCCATCTTTATCAATATCCAATAACCTAAATCTGATATTCGTACTTTCAGGATTTATAGTCACGTTATAATCTTTCCAATACTTATCTACAACAAGGTATGGTGGATCATCTGAATTAAAATACCCTCCCTCTGTATATGGTATAACTTCAGATTCTCCTGCAACAACATAAACGAGATTATCATTGTTACGCACAGATATAGTATCAACCTGAATATTATTAGTAATATTTAAGGTGTCATCAAAGGCGACTAATGATCCAAAATTTTTATTTCCAAATTCAAATGATCCCAATCCTCCATTATCAAAACTATTCTCACAATATGGATAATTACCACTTACAGCCATAATGGAGTAATTTCCAGCTTTATCAATTACCTTAAAGCATAACTTATCTCCATTCCCCATCAGCTGATCAACAAGCACTCCATTACTATCATACAATTGATAATTTACATCAGATTCTGTCGGGTTAATACACAAGGCATCCTCTACAGTACATTCCGGTTCATCTATTGATCCGCAAAATACATCTCGGTTAACTGTTGGCAATAACGATTCTTTAATTTCTAAAGTATCGTTATACAAAACTTTACAACCTGTCTCATAAAGTAATGCACTAATGGTATAACCTCCTTTGCCAATATTTTCTGTAAAAGTTTGATCAGAACCATTTCCGATTAAAACATCCAATACATTCGCAATATCAATTGTATCAACTAAGAAATATGCTACATCTTGCTGTGTACTCTCAATACTAACTTCAATATTATCACCTCCTTCACAATAAATTAAATCATTAGTATTTACTATAAAGTCGGAAGGTATGTCATTATAAGTTACGTCAATCATACCCATCGATAAATCACAAGTACTTCCAGACATTGCAATAACTTCATAAATCACATCACCACTAACAGACTCAGTAACATTCCATGAAATTGGTTCTCCCGCAATACTTGTAAGTGTATCATTTACAGCTATTCCATCCGCTTCTAGTCTATATTGTCTTTCAGGTTCAGAATCCTCTAATGAAATAACAGGACTTATATTTCCACATACTTTTGCATTATCAACAATCAGATTATGCACTGTTGGTGAAGAAGCCAAGTTGATAACTATTTCCTTATTATTATTAATTTGATTAACACATGCATCACCACCTCTTGAGGCCCAAACAGTATAAATTCCGCCAGCTAAAGCCTGTGGAAAATCAATAACCTCAGGAGTATTAATATCGATATTAGTTCCTACAATCTCTGAAATAACGATTCTATTTTCATCAATAATTTGATATGTAACATTGTTCTCATTATTTTCTAATTGAACATATATACCATCTTCACCTTCACAATAAGTATCACTGCTAAGTGAAACAATATTAAAATCAACAGGTTGAGTTTTTTCAACAACAAGCACTTCACTATTCATACTTGAGGTACATCCTTTATCTGTAGTAGCAAAGAAGGTATAAGTTCCTTCCTGATATACTTGATATTTTAAAGAATCATTATTGATATGACCTGGTATTACAGTAAGATTATCCAAAATACCGCTTCCATCATCAAATTGTAATGTATAGTTATAATTTACTTCAGAGCCTACTAATCCTAATAAAGCACCATCGTTAGTTACATCACAAGTTTGACCTGAACCAAACATAGGAAACGAAACTGGAAGTGGATTTACATTTAAAACAACCCGATTTGCCATTTCCAAATCACATGAAGTTGATCTTCCCATCACGTAATATTCACCTTCTTCGCCCACAGGACTATAAGTAATTGCATTGCCGTCACCAATAATTGATTCAACAAAGTTAGAATCTCCATTCTTCCATAACTCATATGTAACCCCGGACTCGGTATTAGCTAATCCAAAGCTGACTCCTGGATCACCATTACAAATCTCTCCTGAACCGGTAACTGTTTGTTTTTCGATAACTCCTAAAATATTTACCCTTACAGTATCTGTAAAATACAATGAACAACCATTTTTAACAGCTTGTACAGTATATACAGCATCATTAGTATCAACAATTGGTAAGAAACTTATATCAGTACCATCTCCAGTAATACTAGGGATATTATTTGCAGGATAATAAACTCCACCTTCATACTTAACTAATGTATAAGATACACCCACTTCAGTACTTACAACTTGTATTATCAATCCATTTGCACAATCTAAAATAGATGCAGGGTCTTTTGCCAGAAATTTCTGTTGAGGTAGTTGTTTTTCAGTAATTACAAATGGACCATTATTCATCGTACTTTCACATGAAGTAACACCATCAGTTTTTCGTCCAATGATTATATAAGTACCCTCTGAATTAATTTCAAAGTCTAATCTGCTTCCATTTCCATTTTGCCACACTGAACCATATACACCATTATTAATTTCATACCAATTATATTCCACATCAGCTTCTGATTCATTAATATAGATTATTGTTGATTCTCCAGTACAGAATTGCGCATCATCATTATATGCATCATATACTATTGGAAGTGGATCAACAACAACTTGTACTGAATTATTCATTGAACGTGAACATTCTACATCAGAAACAACTGCCTCTACAGTATACGTTCCTTCACTTGCAAAAGGACCATCGAAAAGAATAGGTGTTCCTGAAACATTTGTTCCCACAACAGTATCCAAAGGAGTTGTACTATTAAAAAACAATATATAAGCAACACCTTCTTCCTGATTATCAACACTTATCTTAACACCAACTTCACCAGCACAATAATGGCCATCTTTTTCAGCCAAAACATTAAAAGCTGTTGGATTTGGTACAATGGAAACATCCACATTACCTGCCATAGGGAATTGGCAACCGGAAGATGACTCAACTCTAACTGTATATGAACCTTCTGCAGTAACAGAACCAAACGACATAACTCCATTAGTACCCAGGATAGAAACACCAGTATCAGAACCATCCAAATACAATTTATAATTAACTGTATTATCCAATGATCCATCCAGTCCAATTTCAACACCTGTACCTCCGGCACAATATCTTCCATCCGTTGGATCTAAAGGATCTGCAGGATTTACAGCGAATAAGTTAAATGCAACATCTGAACCATCACCAACAATTTCAAAAGTACCACTCATATCTTTTGCACAACCCGTACTTGCATTTTCTGATGTAACAGAATAGATACCAATTCCTAACTGTGCAGAAAAATCTAACTGAGATCCATCTGTACCAGCTAAAGTTTCAACAGAATTTCCATTTAATAATAATGTATAATTTACTCCCGTTTGTGAATTATCTAAAGAAATAACATGACCTAATCCTCCATTACAACCTGTAACGGAGCCTGTTGGAATAATACTATACACAGTTGGCAACGGATTTTCGGTAATTGTTACCCTATTATTCATTTCTAAACGCCCGGCTGGTACAGAACTATAATAAGCTTCAATTCTATACTCGTCATCTCCTAATATATTATCCCATCTAACTGGAGTTGGAGAAGTACTATTGTACATAATAGAAGGCAATTCCTGCGTATTATCAGAAGTTCTCCATAGTTCGTATGTAATACCATCTTGTGGAGTACCTCCAAGATATACACTAACACCTCCATCTCCCTCACAATAAATATCAGAAGTACTCTTAACATCGTGACCTACAATTCCATCCAACACAGTCATTGTCATTGTAACTGATGACATACAGTCATTTCCGTCATATACATCTACTGTTACAACCTCATTATTACTAAGAGAATTTGAAGAATAGTTATCAACATTACTTCTTGCTTGCACAACTATGCCATCAATAGAAAATTCATATTCAGATCCACCACTTGCGGTGAAAGTAACATTCGTTCCACTAATAATAGTATTTGAAGGTGCAGCATTTAGAGTTGCAACTGGCAACGAATTAACTGACATTGTAATATCACTTGACAAGGTAGAACATCCTGTTGTACTATATGATACAAGTGAAGATACTTTTTCTCCATCATTTAAATTTGTTGTTGCATAAGTATTTGTACCATTGGGTCCCTGAACGGAATTACCATCTATAAAAAATTCATATACATCACCTCCCGTAGAAGTAAAGGTAACTTCATCATTCAAACAAATTATGTTATCTAAATCTGAACCAGTAAGAGAAACAACTGGGACAGGATTAACTGTAACTGTAATGCCTGTATGGGAAGCTTTACACCCATACGCATCTGTAACTTCAACAGTGATAATATTATTATTAGCTAAAGATGATGTGGTATATTCTGTACTTGTATTTGGTCCTTGAACACTATTAGTATTAACAAAGAATTCATAATTGTCTCCACCTGATGCAGTGAAAATAATTTCTTCATTTTCACAAATTGTGGTTTTATCTGCAACCAAACCAGCAACTGGTTTACTAATTGTAATATCCACAGGGGCACTTGTCACCTCACAATTATTTCCATCAAATACTCTTACTTCCACAGAAAAGTCATTAGTTGAAGACCATGAAAAGGTATTACTAGCCAAAGGACCTTGTTCTGATGTACCATTTACAAAAAATTGATACGTAAAAGGACCACTTCCTGAAGAAGATGCAGTAAAGTTCACTAATTCACTATCACATACGGTAGTTTTATCCGCACTCAAGCCTGCTGTTGGTAAATCATAAACATTCAAGGTAATTTCGGTAGAACTACCAAAGCATGCTCCTGAGTATGCAATTACAGAAACCTTATCAGAATTTTGCAAAATATCTGTAGATAATGTATTGGAAATGTCATCTTGTAGGGTATCTGTACCATTTCTCATAAATACATACCTATCAAATCCTGGAGAAGCAACAAAATCAACAGTACTTGCCATACAAATAGTGCTTCCTCCTGCACTTGTAATATTTAACGCTGGTACTGGATTACTTACAACAGTCATATTAATTGAGGCCGAGCTATTTGTACATGTTGTTGAGTTATCTGTAACAATTACATAAACTTGATCTCCATCCTGAAGACCTGTAGTTGTATATGTTAAAGAAGAACTACTTTGCATTGAATTATCAGAAACTCCTCTTACTAAATGAAAATCGTAATTATAATCTCCTGAACCATCGGTCGCCGAGGCATTAAAAGTAACTGAAGTTCCTGCACATATAGTACTAACACCTGGCGAAGGTGCACTTACACTAATATTAGCAGTAACCTGGTTGACAGTTAATGTTGCTGATCCTATTAGATCTGCAGCTTGCGATGAACATAATGCATCATCAAGAGACATCACAGAATAAGTTATTGTTGCAGAGGGTGATAAAGTTAAATTATGAGGACTTGCAAGTATATTACTTATAGTATTATCTGTTGTTCCATCATTATAAACCAAATTCCAAGGAGCTGTACCTGTAAGCGTAAAGATAAGGTCACTTGATTCTCCTAAGCAAATAGAATTATCTCCTGACAGTACAACTGTTGGTCGAGGATTTACAATTACAATAGCAGAACCGGTCATATCTACACCTTGTGCTGAACATAAATTAGCGTCCGATAATGCAGTAACTGTATAGGTTGTATTTACATTTGGATTTACTGAAATTGTAAGAGGACTTGCATTTGCGACAACAGTGTTATCACTCGAACCATCACTATAGGTAACGCTCCAAGGAGCTGTCCCAGTTAAAGATATTGAAATATCAGTACTCTCTCCATCACATATTGTGTTTGAACCACTTATAACTGATGTTGGTATTGGATTCACTGTTATAGTAGCTGTTCCTGATAAATCGGAAGCCTGTGATGAACACTGAGAATCGTTTAACCCAGATATAAAATAAGTAGTTGTTACATTCGGACTAACATTTAAAGTATATATATTAGAAATTGCAGTTACAGTAACGTCCGAAGTTCCATCATTATATGTTATATCCCATGGTCCTATACCTGTTAGATTAAATGTAAGGACTGTAGATTCACCATTGCATATAGTTGCATCCCCTGATATCGAACCTGTGGGTCTCGAATTTACATTTATTGTACCTGTTCCTGATAAATCAGTAGTTAAAGATGTACAATTTGCATCTGTTAAAGCTGATAAAGTATATGAAGTTGTTGCAGATGGCGCAACAGCCAAATTATAGGGTGAACTATTTGCCATAACTGTTACATCAGATACACCATCATTATAGGTTATATTCCAAGGACTAAGTCCACTTAATGTAACTATTAAATTTCCAGTTTCCCCATTACAAATTATTTCACTTCCACTAATTACCCCTGTAGGTCGACTATTCACTGTAACTATTGCTGCCCCAGTCATATCACCAGCTTGAGCAGAACACAAAGTAGCATCTGAAAGACTTACTATATTATACGTTGTGGTTGTAGCTGGATTTACTGTGACAACAAACGGGCTTACCAATACGTTTTTATTAATATCTGAAGTACCATCATTATAAGTTAAATCCCATGGAGCAGTTCCAGTTAAATTAAAGGTGAGATCAGTACTCCCTCCATCACAAATTGTTGTTGATCCACTTAACACTGCCGTTGGTCTGGGGTTCACACTCACTGTTGCAGAACCAGATAAATCTGATCCTATAGAAGTACATAATTGATCCGTTAACCCTGTAATAGTATAAACTGTTGTTAAATTAGGTGATACTGAGACTATATGCGGTGTAGATACTGCATTTTCTATAAAGTCTGATGTTCCATCATTATAAGTAATTTGCCAAGGACCTGAACCAGTAAGATTAAAAGTAAGATCAGTACTTTCACCATCACAAATAGTTGCATCTCCTGTTATAACACCGGTTGGTCTAAGATTTACATTAACCGTTGCTGTGCCACTTAAATCACTAGGATCAGCTATACAACTCGCATCGCTTAATCCAATAATTGTATATGTAGTATTAACTGTAGGAGAAACACTCAAATTAAATGGTGAAACATTTGCAGTGGTATTATAATCAGAAATACCATCATTGTATGTAATATTCCATGGACCTGATCCTGTAAGTGTAAAAGTAATATTTGAACTTTCTCCTTCACAAATTGTTTTAAGACCACTGATTACCCCTGTTGGTCTTGGATTTACAGTAATGATAGCATTACCTGTTAAATCAGCTCCTTGCGAAGAACATAGATTTGCATCAGACAAACTCACCAATGTATATGTAGAAGTAGAAGAAGGATTTACCGATGCAACATATGGGCTTGTAAGAATATTATTTACATTAACATCTGATGATCCATTATTATATGTAAGATTCCATGGTGCAGTTCCAGTGAGTGTAAATGTAAGATTTGTATTATCGCCATTACAAATAGTTGTAGTACCTGACAAATTTACTGAAGGCCTTTCATTTACCGTAACGGTAACTGTGCCTGTATTAAAGCAACCTGTAACATCATTAGTTCCTGTAACTGTATAAACTGTAGTAGTTGTTGGACTTACATCCCAGGTTGAACCATTATGAGTACTTATTCCATCATCCCAAACATATGAAACATCAGGATCCATATCACTGGTGGCACTAATTACTGTATTAGCACCATTACATATTTCAACATCAGCACTTGTGCTAATTGTAGGATTTGAATTAACTGTAACATCAGCACTCCCATTCATCGTAACAGAACAAGTAAAACCAACCCCGTCCCCATTTCTAGCTTGCACAGTATAAGTACCAGCATCATATACATTAAAATTTAATGCTGCACCTGTTCCAGAAATAGGTACCGCATTAATTTGCACAGCTCCTCTAAATAAAAAATACTCCATACCTAACTCTGAGTTGGCTAGCTGGAGCACGGCAGGACTACCTGAACACACTGATGCATTACTACCAAAATTATATACTGTAGGAGTCTTTTTTACATAGGTATAATCATAATTTGTATCTATATCTCCTGTTCCATCGTTTTGTATATAACTGAATACAATAGGTATATCACGATAAGAATCTGGAACATTCGAAGGATCAAATTGCACCCCTTGATTTGGGGCACTTCCAATATCTGATACCCAACCAGGATGCTCTACATAATCACCTCCAATTTTAGTACCTGTATAGATGATCCAAACAATATTTGTTGTTGTAGGATTCAGATTTGATGGATCAATATATATATCTACAGGAGCATCTGTAGAACAATAATTACTTGATAAATCAGGTAACACTTCTGGCAGTCTTGCTCCTTTTAAATTCGGAATTCCGTAATATTTCACTCTTTCCGCTTCAGAAGAAAATTTATCTTTAGATTGAGCTATAACATTAACAGATATCACAAACAAAGTCTGTATTACCAGTAATAAAATTAACTTGCTACGGTTTAAGTTTTTCATCATAATCACAAAATATACTGACTCCTGGTTTAATAAGTCATGTTATTAACAACTTAATTCTTTCAAAAACACCACTTATTAAGGTCCCAATTTAATTAAGTATCATGCCTTTAAAAGCCTTCTATTTAAATACATTTCAATCTGCTCATTAAAAAATAGGTCAACACACAAACCAACTACAAATATTTGAAATACAAAACATAAATATTAAGTATTTTTCAACAAGCATTTTTTATCTAAACTATTTGTACGGACAAGCAATCCTTTTGTTACACCTATCAGGTTCATACCTTCCCTTTTTTGCATAACTAACAATTAGAGCAAATTAATATTTCAAACCTTCTGGCAAACCACCAACTCAATTTTTATCACCAATTCCAAGTAATGCCAAAACTTCAGGATTTTCCTCAAGCGCAATCCTTGCCACTTTCAAATAACTACTCACCCATCGCTGAACAACAATTGTTTCCCTTTTAACCCTATCATTAATCATTCGAACAGTAGCTGTTACTTTAATACATCTATCTGAAAGATTTCGCATTTCTGTTACTTCTGATTTAAGAGAAACAAAATCTTTTTTCTCAATCCCATATCCGGCCATCACCTCTATATATCCTTCACTGGATAAAATATTATTCACAAATACAGAAACTTGTTCAATCCACTTATCATAAGTCCTCGACCTGGCACCCGTCAACATCAAAGCCTCCTGCGCTTCAATATCATTTGAGAAAGCTATTCTGGCCAACTTCAAAAATTTCATGTAAATTTTATGAATCTTATTTTGAAATCTTTTCTTCTTAGCAAACAAATCTCTTTTTAATGCTGACTTTTCATAAGCCTCTACATGGAGCATCTTTAACTTCTCCCACAAATCTCTACCTTCTTTCAAACGCGCCTGATCATACCCATAACCACTAACAGCATCCCTTATCTCATTTCTCCGGATACTGAAGGCCGTAATCTCATCTAACTTATATAAAAAGTCTCTCTTTGTAAATTTTGTATAATGCATAACTACATCTTACTTAATTTTTTAATACTATTGCTAAAATATACAATATACAACAAATATTAGATATTAAATTTACAATTCCAAATATTATTAATCTTTTTTTTAATTACATACTTCTTATTTTAAAATTCATATATACATATTCTCTTAGATACAATAATATTTTAATAAGATTCCTACATTTTTATATAAGAATGATTCTATAGATATATATAAATCTGTTTAAAGAAAATTGAAACCATCAATTAAAAATCAGAAATTAAATTTACTATTTAAGTTATCTATGATATATATTTATAAAAAAAGCCCGAATACGTGTTTTGCACACATATTCGGGCTTTACTCAATCTATAATTATTTTATATACTTATACCTTACATTAATCCATATATTTATTATAAATATTTATACAATCAAATTTCGACTCATGGTATCAATTACCATACTCACAAAAATCCATTCCTAAGTCAATATCTCCTGATCCAAGCTAAATCAACAAGAAACTTCACTACTATATCACAACCATTGTAGCACCAAAGCCATACTCCTGAAAAGAGGCATCCTGAAACGAATGCCATTTGTATTTTCGTTCAAGCGCCTTTCGAATTTCAGATTTCAACACACCATTTCCAACTCCATGAATGAACACAATTTTTTTATTCTTATTTCCCTTATTTTCATTCATCACCTTATGAAACTTTTCCATTTGAATATCCAAAATCTCCTTATTAGATAAACCTCTTGTATCATCTATTAATTCATGTATATGTAAATCAACTTCATGAATTTCGGTATCTCTATTTTTCTTTGCGATTTTAACAGGTTCTTTTTTTTCTTTTTCTTTCAAAACCTGATACAACTGTTTTTCCGATAGTTGTTCTAGTTTATTTTCAAATGCACTTTTTATGATAAAAACAGAATAAGCTTTTTGCTCAAAAAAATCATTATCTACATAACTACCAGCCCTAACCAACTTCACTCCTGAAAGCTTAATTCTCTTTGAAACTGGAGCTTTAGAGCTATAACTAAAACTTTTTCTATAGAGTAGTAATTGCAAATCAAGTTCTTTTTCACTAAAATAATGAACATCAGATTCAAACAGCTCTATCTTTGTGTTAGGCTCAATGGAACCTGCAAACATAAAACTAACCAATTCATCATTAACCTCTCCCACAGTATAGAAAACATGAAAGTTGGAATCATTGATCATGTACATTTTCAATTTATTAGAATTGTCTTCTAATCTAATAAACGAAAGCATTACCTTTGGATCCCCTTCATCCATAGATTCCTCATAGGTATAATCTTCATCCTCTACTGGAGCTCGTTTATTTTCTTCAACACCTTTATCATTAACTTTATTCTTTTCCACCAAAACAACTTCTGTTAACAGAACTGGTATTTCAAAGCCATCTTCATCAAGAACATGCACTAATCTATCACTTACAATTCTACTTACAACCCCTCCTCCTACTTCATTCAAAAACCTAACTTTATCTCCAATCTCGATTTTCATTATATAAATGTATTAAAGTAACCTACAACCAGATTTATTAAAATTATAAATTACTGAAGTTAATTTGACCAAAGTTAATTATTTTTGTAGTCGAAAAAATAAAATATGCACCATTGTCGTAGAATCGAGGAATGTTGCAAATGACATGACTTTGATAAAAATGAACAAACCCACTATTCAAATATCTGATTACAACTACGAACTGCCCGAAGAAAAAATAGCAAAGTTTCCTATTAATGAAAGATCTGAATCGAAACTCCTTATTTATAATGGGTCGATTAAAGAAACTACATTTAATCAAATACCATATTTAATACCAACTAATAGCCTCATAGTATTCAATAATACAAAAGTTATACGTGCCCGAATTCAATTTCAAAAAGCAACAGGAGCAAAAATTGAGATATTTTGTTTAGAACCCAATATTCCGGAAGACATTAACCTTGCTTTTCAAGCCAAAGGAAATTGTTCCTGGAAATGCATTGTTGGCAATTCAAAAAAATGGAAAGATGGTAAATTATCTAAACAAGTTAAAATTGGGGAAAATGAATTAACCTTAAATATTGAAAAAGAGGATGCAAATGATGAAACTCAAATTATTAAATTTAATTGGCATAATGAAGAAGTTTCATTTGGCGATATTATGGATGCGATTGGTAACATACCCATACCCCCTTACTTAAAAAGAAAATCTGAAGAAATTGACACAGATCGATATCAAACTGTATACTCAAAGCACAAAGGATCTGTAGCTGCTCCAACTGCCGGACTTCACTTCACACCCAAAATATTATCAAAGTTTACTGCCAAAAATATCAAAACTGCAAATATCACTTTGCATGTTGGTGCCGGTACGTTTAAACCAGTAAAAAGCGAATGCATATCTGATCATGACATGCATATTGA
>JBNKGY010000049.1:0-21395 GCA_050290065.1 Marinilabiliaceae bacterium | reverse complement strand
GGTTATTAGATTACATTAATTATTTGGAATTATGGATAATGTTCGTTTTTGGAAAGGAAAATATTTGGATATAAAAAAAGTGGCCGGGGTGTCCCGGCCACTTAATATCAAATATTTAAAAGCTATGGTTATGAGCTTTATTAATTGTATGAGCTTTGTCCATGTTCGTGGATATCCAAACCTTCTCTTTCTTCTTGTTCTGAAACTCTAAGTCCAATTGTAGCTTTAAGTACTAGGAATAAAATTAAACCTAATCCAAATGCCCAAAGTCCAATTACTACAACACCAATAATTTGACTAATTAATAAAGAAGCACCGCCTCCATAGAATAAACCACCGTCGGTTGCAAACAATCCAACTAATAATGTACCTACTGCACCACATACACCGTGAACGGAAATAGCACCTACAGGATCATCAATTTTAAGTTTCTTATCAAATAATTCTACTGAAAATACAATTACAAAACCTGCTATTACTCCAATTATTGCTGCTCCTGTTGGTGAAACAGCATCACAACCAGCTGTAATTGCAACAAGACCAGCAAGAGCACCGTTTAATGTCATTGATAAGTCCGGTTTTCCATATCGGAACCAAGTAAGGAACATAGTAACTACCGCACCTGCAGCAGCAGCTAAGTTAGTTGTGATAAATATTTTTGCAACTGCATTAGCGTTGTCTCCGCTGATAGCCAACTGTGATCCAGGATTAAATCCGAACCATCCTAGCCAAAGAATAAATACACCTAAAGCGCCTAATACCATGTTGTGACCAGGGATGGCATTTGTGGTACCATTGTATTTTCCAATACGAGGTCCGATTACCCATGCACCAGCTAAGGCCATCCATCCACCTACAGAGTGAACTACAGTGGAACCTGCAAAGTCATGAAATGGTGTTTCCATGGTTGATAACCAACCACCTCCCCATACCCAGTGACCAGATATAGGATAAATAATTCCTGTAATTACTACAGAATATATTAAATATGTGCTGAATTTTGTACGTTCAGCCATTGCTCCTGAAACAATTGTAGCGGCTGTAGCTGCAAATACTGTTTGGAAAAATAAGTTGTGGTAATCACCATCAACATTGTATAAAAAGCTAAAGGCACCATAAAAAGCTCCTTCGCCACCATACATTAAACTATATCCTATAATCCAGAAAAGTAATGAACCAAATGCAAAGTCCATAAAGTTTTTCATGATTATGTTACCAACGTTTTTTGCTCTTGTAAAACCAGCCTCAACCAAGGCAAATCCTGCCTGCATAAAAAATACTAGAACTCCTGCAACAAGAATCCATAATATGTCTAAAGCGCTGTTTGCATCCATAATATTGTCTTTTTAATGTTTTTAAATCAGATTCTTGGGGGTTGGTTACTTAACATACAGAGTTTCAGGTCCCGATTCGCCTGTACGGATTCTGTAAGTTTCTTCAATATCTGTCACGAAAATTCTACCGTCACCAATTTCTCCCGTTCTTGCAGAGGATAATATAGCCTGAACCGTTTTTTCAAGGTTTTCGTCACGAACAATAATTGAAATTAATCGACGTTCAATAATACTTGTATCATAAACTGTTCCTCTGTAAAGGTGACCTTCTCTTGCGGTACCTACACCTCTTACATCCCAGTATGAGAAGAATGTAATGTCTTGATCCTCAAGAGCTTTTTTAACATTCTCATATTGTTTTAATCTGATGATTGCTTCAATTCTTTTCATAATTCAATTTTTTTATAGTAATGAACTACATAATATTTTAAAAAAAGAAGGTGAAATAGCTGTGTATAATCCTTGTGGTAAAGGGAGTAAACACTACCCTATTCCATTAAGTTAACGCATATTGGAGAGAACAATCGCTTGGTTTTCAGTGTTGAGAAATGATTACAACAACGATCTCACCTTCTTTTTTTTAGCTTTTTATAAAGAAAATCCGAATACTAGTTGGAAAGTTTCAGCATTTGGGTTTACAATTGCTTGACCAAATACTGGTAAAGAAAATTTCTCAGTTAATTCAATTTCTTTGGAAACTGATAATGCAATGTTAGAAACTTGGAAATCATCATTTCCACTTGTAGTTACCCATCCGTTACCACCACCAATTGCTAATGAAACGTTGTCAGAAAAAGCATAGCCAGCTTCAAGATAATACGTTCCATTTTGAGTGTTTGTTGAATTGTTCATGATGTAGTTTGCAGCAATACTGAAAGCACCAGGTGCATACCCTAAGTTTAGTTCGAAAGAATGAACTGAAAGTAATTCATCAGTTGTAAAGAATGTATTGTTCGCTGGATAATAATAGTCAGTTAATCCAACGCTTAAAGCATCTGATAGTGAGTAAGACAAATACAGGTCAGCTTCAGTAAGTGCTCCTAATGCAGTTCCGTAAGATCCCCATGCTCCAATAGCAAAGTCTCCGGCAGCATATTCAATAGATGGCTGAACAGCTCCTCTACCACCATCTTGTAAAGCACCTCTAAATACGTAGTTTGATACTACATCAGCTCCAACGGAAAATTGAGCTTTTGCTGCAGTTGCAGCTAACACGATCGCAAAAAATAAAATTACTCTTTTCATTGTAATAGGTTTTAAAAAATAGGTTACACAATCTTTTTTATTAGTTATTAAAACAACAGGGTTATTTTAATAGGGGTGATGATTAAAAATATCTAAAATTAATTCCTTGGGGTGTTGTTTATTAATAACCACATTGCAAAAATGAGTATTTTTTTTAAACCACCCAAATTATTTCGGGTGTAAAATTCTAAAAAATGGTTAAAAATATTTTAACCCCCCTAAAAAAGGGGGTTATGTACTGTCAAAAACATAAAAATGAATTTAGGAGATGAAATATGATGGGGTATATGGTTTAGATTTTAAAAATATTGGATTTTGGTTGTTGTTTTGTGTTTGTTAAATACTAATTTCAATTTGTTTAATGAATTCATAAAAAATTAAGGATCTTATTATTTTCTCTTTTTTATAGATGAATCAGGAGTGTGTTTATTTGTTATGTAGATTATTAAGGATTAATTAGTGTTCGTCTATAAAGTCCAACTACTGCGTTGTTGCTCAAAATCCAAATCTTCATATACGTTAGTATAGTGCGGTTTGAATTTTTCACACGCCTTGCATTTAAACTTTATAGACCAAACACCCGACTTTATGGACAGACTCTAATTAGTGTATTTATTATATGAAACGAGCAATTAGAAGTATTTCTAATACGCGAGGGTAATTATTTTCTGGCGAGTTCCATGTGGTAAATTGAAGATTAAATAAACATATGAAACAGACATGGCCAAAATAAATTATTGGGTGCATTAGGGATGGAGTTAGTATTTGCATTGGATATCAGTGATATAGGAACATGTATATGAAATTTATTCCAATAGTTTAATTGGAAAACGATTTTGTTGTATCGTAATATAAATTGTTCAATTAATAATTTTTTCATGGAATTAATATTTGGAATAGGTCGGTCATTGATTTTTTTTAAATAAAATCACTAGGTTGTATATAAATATATTATTCATGGTTATTGAAGTTTTTACAGCTTAGAATCTGAAAGGTGAAAAATGTTTTAAAGTAGTTAGTGAAACTATGTTCACTATATAAAAGTTATTTGTTTTTTATTTGCAAACGGATTGATCTTCTTGTGCTGTATTGTTGTTGTATTAGCAAAGTATTTATGTAGAATTTGACTGTGGAAGTAGTATTGGAGGATAAAAAAATACAATACATGATAAAAGTCATAAAAAAAGACTCATATAAGTCATCTTTTAACGTATATTAATGAGTGCATCTTGGAAAATATAATTAAAAACTCTATTTTTGCTTCCGTTTTCAAAGTAAATGTGTTGAAATAATTATAATTACCACCTATATCGGATAAATATATTAATAATTTATTACGATGAAAATAGGTGGGTTTGGAAGATTGACCACTTACGCTTGGTAGATCTGTGTTCAGTATTATTCCTTCTTTATTAATATATAGATATGATGCAAAAGAAATTTCCAAAGGCAGTTGGACTGTATGACCCTGCCAATGAGCATGATAACTGTGGGATTGGTTTCGTGGCTAATATCAAAGGACTTACGTCTCATGATATTGTAAATCGCGGACTTGAGGTGTTGGTTAACATGACCCATAGGGGAGCAGAGAGTTCAGATAATAAATCTGGAGATGGAGCCGGAATATTAATTCAAGTACCACATGAATTTTGTAATTCACTCGGTTTTGATTTGCCTGAACCTGGCAAATATGGAACGGGGTTATTGTTCTTACCTGAAGAAAATAAGGAGGCATTATTATGCCAGGATGAATTAAATAAAAACCTTTTAGAAGAAGGACTTGAATTAATTGGTTATAGAGATGTTCCTGTTGATAGCAATGTGATTGGAGAAATCGCTAAAAGAACAGAACCAAGAATTAGACAAGTTTTTGTTAAAGGTAAATTTGAACAGGATAAAATAGAAAGAAAGCTTTTTATTGCCCGAAAAATTACTGAAAGAGTAATTCATGAATCGGATTTAAAAGAAAAGGATGGATTTTATATTCCTAGTCTTTCTACCAAAATATTTATCTATAAGGGGATGTTAACCCCTGATCAAGTTGGTACTTACTTTCTTGATTTACAAAACCCTAAATTGAAGAGTGCTATTTCATTAGTTCACTCAAGATTTAGTACCAATACATTTCCATCATGGGATTTGGCTCAGCCTTTCCGTATTATGGCACACAATGGTGAGATTAATACTATTAAAGGTAACCGTTTGTGGATGCAAGCAAGAGAATCTCTGCTGAAATCAGATCTTTTTGGAGAAGATTTAAAGAAGATTTTCCCAGTTATTGAACCAGGAAAAAGTGATTCTGCTTCTTTAGATAATGTATTGGAATTCTTGTTCTTAACAGGAAGAACGTTGCCACAGGCATTGAGTATGTTGATTCCGGAGTCATGGAATGATAAAAACCCAATACCAAAAAGTTTAAAAGCTTATTATGAGTATCATTCAACTATCATGGAGCCATGGGATGGCCCAGCTTCAATTGTGTTCTCTGATGGTCGTTACATCGGAGGTACTTTAGATAGGAATGGATTACGTCCATCTCGTTATGTGATCACGAAAAATGATATGATTATAATGGGATCAGAAGTTGGTGTGCAAACATTTGCTCCTGAAGATATAAAAGAAAAAGGAAGATTAAAGCCCGGTAAACTACTTTTAGTGGATACAAAATTGGGTATTATTATTCCAGATCAGGAAATTAAAGCTCAGCTTTCAAAAAGATATCCATACGAAAACTGGTTGAAAGAGAACCGTATTCGACTTAAAGATATTGAAGTAAAAAGTAGAGTTAAGTCTTCAATCAAGGATTACGATAAGTTTTTAAAAGCTTTTGGTTATTCCAATGAAGATGTTAATATGCTTATCGGACCAATGGCGAAAGCAGGTATGGAACCTATTAATTCAATGGGTAATGATACTCCGATTGCTGCTATGTCTGAAAAGCCACAAAGGTTATTTTCTTATTTCCGACAGTTATTTGCTCAGGTAACGAATCCACCTATTGATCCTATCAGAGAGGGATTAGTAATGGCCTTGACAAATTACATTGGATCTGCCTCTAAAAATATTTTGGAGTATAATCCTGCACATTGTCGTTTAATCAAATTTGAAAGTCCAATCGTTACAAATACTGATTTAGGTAAGATTAAGGATTTCAGAAGAGAAGAATTTACACAGGTGATTATTCCAATGCTTTACCCAGTAAAAGAAGGTGGAGCTGGCATGGAGAAAGCTGTGGAAGAAATGTGTAAAGCTGCTGAGAAAGCAGTTGATGATAAAAAGAATTTCATTATTCTTTCCGATAGAAATATTGACAAGAATATGGCTGCAGTGCCTTCATTATTGGCAGTATCTGCTGTTCACCACCATTTAATTAAAAAGCAAAAAAGAATGCAGACTGGTTTAATTGTTGAAACCGGTGAAGCTCGCGAAGTAATGCATTATGCTTTATTATTAGGATTTGGTGCTAGTGTAATTAATCCATATTTGAGTTTTGCAGCTATTGATGACCTTGTGAAAAAAGGTGAAATCAATATGGAATACGGCGAGGCTCGTGAAAATTATATCAAAGCAGTTGACAAAGGTTTATTAAAAATCTTGTCTAAGATGGGTATCTCTACTTTAAGAAGTTATCATGGAGCTCAGATTTTTGAAGCTGTTGGTATATCACAAGATTTAGTTGATAAGCATTTTACCGGAACATCATCTAAAATTGGTGGCGTAGGTTTCGAAGAACTTGCTCGGGAAGCACAAATATTCCATGAAAAGGCATTTGTAGCTCCTAAACCAAATGAGGTACTTAATAGTACTGGAGCATATGCTTACAGAAAATACGGAGAAAAACATGGTTGGAACCCTGAAACAGTAGGTCTTTTACAATGGGCTACTACAGAAGGTAACTATGAAAAATATAAAGAGTTTAGTGCTAAAGTTCACGAGGATAATCAAAATCCATTGTTTCTACGTGGCTTGTTGAAACTAAAAGATCGTAAGCCAATTGATATAAACGAAGTTGAACCTGTTGAGAGTATAACCAAAAGGTTTGTAACAGGAGCAATGAGTTATGGTTCTATCTCAAAAGAAGCGCATCAGGCATTGGCTATTGCGATGAATGAAGTTGGTGGTAGAAGTAATACTGGTGAAGGTGGTGAAGATGCAGAGCGTTTTAAATCTAATGCACGAAGTTCAATTAAGCAGATTGCATCAGGTCGTTTTGGAGTAACCAATAACTATTTGGTGAATGCAGATGAACTTCAGATTAAGGTTGCTCAGGGTGCTAAGCCAGGTGAAGGTGGTCAGCTTCCAGGATTTAAAGTGGATAAAATTATCGCTAAGTTAAGAAATTCAACTCCTGGAATTACCTTGATATCTCCTCCTCCGCATCACGATATTTATTCTATTGAAGATTTAGCACAGTTAATCTATGATTTAAAGTGTACAAATCCGAAGGCTAATGTAAGTGTGAAGCTTGTTTCTGAAACTGGTGTAGGTACAATTGCTGCAGGAGTTGCAAAAGCACATGCTGATTTAATTGTAATTGCCGGTACAGAAGGTGGTACAGGAGCTTCTCCTACATCATCTATTAAGCATGCTGGTATGCCTGTTGAGATAGGTTTGGCTGAAACACAGCAGACTTTAGTAATGAATAACCTTCGTGGTAGAGTGAAATTACAAACTGATGGTCAGTTAAAAACTGGTTTAGATGTTGTAAAGATGGCTATTCTTGGAGCTGAAGAATTCGGTTTTGCAACGTCAGCATTAATTACCTTAGGTTGTATTATGATGCGTAAGTGTCACTTGAATACATGTCCTGCTGGTATTGCAACTCAGGATGCAGAACTTAGAAAAAGATTTATTGGTAAATATAAGTATGTAGTGAACTACATGCAGTTTATTGCACAGGAAGTACGAGAATATCTGGCTCAATTAGGAGTTAAGTCTTTAGATGAGATTATCGGACGAACTGATTTGATGCAGCAGGATGCAACGGTAGGTAACTGGAAAACTAAAGGAATTGATTTAAGCAGATTACTGCATTTCCCAGAAGAAGGAAAAATATATCCTTTACACAATACATCCGAACAAAAGCATGGTATTGATGAGGTAATGGATTGGCAGTTGATTGAAGAGGCTCAACCTGCTCTATTAAATCAATCTAAAGTATGGATTGCTAAAGAAATTGGTAATACTGATCGTACAGTTGGAGCCATGGTATCTGGAGAAGTGAGTAAGCGATATGGTGAAGTTGGTCTTCCTAAGAATACTATTAACTGTAAATTTAGTGGTTCAGCCGGTCAAAGTTTCGGAGCTTTCCTTTCAAAAGGAGTTTCCTTTAAACTTGAAGGTGATGCCAATGATTATATGGGTAAAGGATTATCCGGAGGTAAAATTATAGTAGTGCCACCTGCAGGTTCAACATTTAAACCTGAGGAAAATATCATTATTGGTAATACGGTTCTTTATGGAGCAACTGCTGGTAGTGTATATGTAAGAGGTGTGGCAGGAGAGCGTTTCTGTGTTAGAAATTCCGGAGCAAGTGCTGTCGTGGAAGGCGTAGGTGATCACTGTTGTGAATATATGACCGGTGGGCGTGTGGTTGTTATCGGTAAAACAGGTAGAAACTTCGCAGCTGGTATGAGTGGTGGTATTGCTTATGTGCTTGACGAAGTTGGTAATTTTGATTATTACTGTAACAAGGGATTAGTTGAATTATCACCTGTTGAGGATGCTGCTGATGTACAAGAATTACAATTTTTATTAAATAAACATCTGTTACATACTAACAGTGAAAAGGCACAAGAGATATTAGTAAACTGGAATAAATATTTGCCTAAGTTTATTAAAGTAATTCCATTTGAATATAAAAAGGTTCTTCAGGAAGAGAAAATCAAAGAGCTTGAAATTAAGCTTAAAGAAACTGAAGATGCACCTTTTGTAAATGAGTAATTAATTATCAAAGTCTTGAATAAAGAAGGAAGTCCAATAGCATGTTGATACTCTATTAGGGTATCAACTTATTGGGCAAACCTTTAAAAAAAATATTATATTATGGGTAATCCAAGAGGTTTTATCGAGGTTTCCAGAAAAGATAGTGGGAACCGTCCCATTAATGAGCGTATTGATGATTATGGTGAAGTTGAACAAACGCTCAACGAAGTGGATCGAGTACTCCAGGCATCCAGATGCATGGATTGTGGGATCCCTTTTTGTCACTGGGCTTGTCCGGTAGGTAGTAAAATTCCTGAATGGCAGGATGCTATCTATAAAGGAGAGTGGAAATTAGCGAGTGATATATTACATTCAACCAATAGTTTTCCGGAATTTACAGGTAGAATTTGTCCGAATCCATGTGAGAAATCTTGTGTTTTAGCGATTCATAAAGAAGCCGTAACTATTCGCGAAAATGAATCTTCTATAGTTGAAAAAGCTTTTGCAGAAGGTTATATTCAGCCACGTATTCCACAAAAAAGAACTGGTAATAAAATTGCGGTTATTGGTTCTGGGCCTGCTGGTCTTTCAGCCGCTGATGTTCTGAATCAAATGGGACATACTGTTACTGTTTTCGAAAAAGACGAAGCTGTAGGTGGTTTATTACGTTTCGGTATTCCTGATTTTAAATTGAACAAAAAGGTTATAGACCGTAGAGTTGATATTTTTGAGAAAGAAGGAATGATAATCAAAACAAATCAATTTGTTGGTTTTGATGTAAAAGGAGAAAAAATTCTTAAGGATTTTGATGCTGTTGTTTTAGCCATCGGAGCAATGAAGCCGCGTGATCTGCCTGTTGAAGGTAGAGACTTGAAAGGAGTTCATTTTGCTATGGATTTTCTAACACAACAAAACCGAGTTAATCGTGGAAATAAGCTTAACTGCGTTGAGCGCATTGATGCAAAGGACAAAAATGTGTTGGTGATTGGTGGAGGTGATACTGGTTCTGACTGTGTGGGTACATCTAATCGTCAGAAAGCCAAAAGTGTTACTCAAATTGAGATTTTACCAAAACCTCCGGTTGATAGAGCTGCAGGTAATCCTTGGCCTTACTGGCCTAATGTGTTGAAAACTTCTACTTCGCATGAAGAAGGGTGTGAAAGAATGTGGAGCGTATCAACCAAAAGGTTTATTGGATCTGGCGGAAAACTAAAGCAAGTTGAAATTGTTGAGGTAGAGTGGACTAAAGATGAAAAAGGTAGCTGGAAAATGAACGAGAAAGAAGGTACTGAAAAGATCTTAGATGTTGATTTAGTATTCCTTTCAATGGGATTTGTTCATGCAGTTCATGAAGGTTTGGTAAAAGAGCTAGGTATTGATGTTGATCAGAGAGGAAACTTAAAAATCAATAATACATATCAAACAAGCATTGATAAAGTTTTTGCGGCAGGAGATTCCCATAACGGAGCCAGTTTGGTGGTAACAGCTATCCAAAAAGGTAAAGAAGCTGCTGAAAATGTAGATAAATTTCTTGCAGGTCAGTTGTAAGAATAGTTAAAGTATAAAACTCTTTGGAGTTACTTAAAAGGGAGGCTTAGTTAGTCTCCCTTTTTTTGTGCTTATAAATAAAGTAACAATTAAATGATGATTAAAATTAAAATAACTTAAATTGGTTATAACTACAAATAGCTATTGCTTTAAGTACTTTACTAAATCATGTTCCTATGAAAATAATATTTCTGTCTCTTTTTATAATTATTGGATGTATATCGTTCATAAATGCTCAAAAAGTTGATAAGTCAGGATTATTTGGAACTTGGTATTTTAAAAAAAAAACTGTTACAATTAATAATTTAGATACTTTAAATTTCAATTGGGAAGAAACAAATAATATCAATAATGAATGGATATTCCAAAGGGAAGGAATAGTATCTATTTGTTCTGATTGTGATAATAATAGTAATAGAAGTTTTAAAGATTATACCTGGTAGTTAATTATTCAAATGAAGAATGTAACCTTATAATAGAAAGAAAAGATACATTGAAAAATCATATATAGATAAGTATGATTGAATATTCGATTTTAATATTGAATGATAATGCTTTATGGTTAAAAGAAGGGGAAGTTACTTCTATTGCAAAAGAGATTTCACAAGTAAGTAAATAACTCTGTATTAATACAAAAATCAGATTTACATATGAATTTGTCTGTATTATGAGATGGCATCAAGCAGTGAGTTAAAAAGTGTCTCAAATGAATCCATACCTTGTTTAGAAGTGACTTGGGAGTATCCTGAAGATGCTCGTTTTCCAAGAGTAATTACCTTTGACTTTTGTTCAGAAAGTTGTGTAGATCCATTTGGTCATACCAAGAGAGGTAAAGTTCTCGTTACCATAACTCGCACTTATAGGGTCAGGATTCTTTAAAAATTAGGGACTTGATGAAGATGTTAATCTGGAATTTTCAATCAATATTGATGTTGTTTTTGAAACTATGGGAGGCATTACCTGGGCTAGAATAGCCAATATAATCAGGGTATTGATTGCTGGAGCTGTTATAAAAAATCGGAATTCTTAATTGCCGGAACATAATCAGGTAAAAATTCAGATGGATATAGTGTAAAACTTGAAATCACAACGCCTATTTACAGAAAAATAGTATGTCGATTCCTTGTGGCAGGCGTGTTTGAGATAGTTAGAAGCAGAGGAGATGTCAGTGCCACTGTTTGGTTAGATTATGGATGCGGAAAGTGTGATTATATGACAATAATTACCAATGAAAAATGGAACTGAAATTAAAGGAAATATAGCAGATTTGGATAGAGAAAAAGGTTTAATTGAACAAGTAAAGATCGAAGATGGTAATGGTAAAAAGCATAAACTTAAACCTGAGGATATACAATTTATGTATTTACCACCAAGTGGATTAGATAAACTTAATAACGCATATAGTGCATTAACTAAGGTAAGCAAATGGACTAACGAGAAGTTGGAGCAAGATCTTCTTAATCAGGGTTACGTTTATTTTGAGCAATCAGATGTAAAAATTAAAAAGAAAACAGAAACTCTTCTAGTACAATTGTTGAATTCAGGATTTTCTGGAAAAATAAAGGTTTATCATGATCCAAAATCAAAGGAAACAATGTCTCTTGGCGTAGCTGGAATAGATGTTGTGGGTGGACTTTTAAAATCTTACTATGTAAAAAAAGAAGGTGAAACTGCAGCCTTTAAGTTAACAAAGTCGGATTATAAGAAAGAATTTTCTATGTTTTGGTCAGATTGTGATGCCATTACTTCAGAGTTTGGTACCACTCCTGAGTGGTCTGATTTCACAAAGCATATTTTAAAGTATTATGATTGTCACTAATTGAAATTTATATCATAACAAAGGTTGTCAATTGACAGCCTTTTTTTATGATATAAACTTATCAGGGATAGATTTGTTGTTTTTTGCGCCCAGACTCTTTATTTTTTCCGCTCGAGTAATCAGGTTGCCTTTGCCATTCTGAAGTTTGGACATAGCATTAGAGTATGTGGATTGAATCTGGTCGATATTGTTACCTATTTTCTCAAAATCAACTAAAAAGCTAACCAGCTTATCATACAGCGCTCCACTTTGACGTGCTATCTCTTGTGCATTTTTATTTTGGTTTTCTTGTCGCCATATGGAGCTGATAGTTTTTAAGGTAGCCAACAATGTAGAAGGACTCACCGGAACAATTTTTTTCTCCCAGGCAAAAGCAAATAGCTCACTATCGTTTTCCACAGCTACAGCAAAGGATGCCTCTACGGGTATAAACATCAATACGAAATCAGGAGTATTGGTGTTTTGAGCTGAGGAGTAATTTTTCTCATGCAGGTTTTTAATATGCAAACGCAGGTTATCCTGATGTTTCCTCAATGCCTTGCTCTTAGCCTCCTCGTCATCAATATTAACAAACTCCTCGTAGGCTGCGAGTGTTAATTTTGAGTCAATAATCAGATGTTTATTTTCCGGAAGATCAATGATTACATCCGGACGAATGGTTTCGCCGTTGCTATTTTTGTCTACCACCTCGCGTCTGTATTCACGTCCATTTGTTAATCCCGACTGTTCCAATACCCTTTCTAAAATCATTTCGCCCCAGTTACCCAGTTTTTTTACGTTTCCTTTTAAGGCCTTGGTTAAATTACCAGCTTCTTCGCTTATCTTATGGTTCAAGTCGAAGAGTCTTTTTACTTCAGCTTTTAAACTGAGGTTATCGCGGACTTCTTTCTCATAAGTATCTTCCACCTTCTTCTCAAATTGAACAATTTTTTCCTTGAGCGGGGTCAGTATATCATTCATTCTTTGTTGACTTAGTTCGTTCATTTCTTTGGACCGATGAATAAGCACCCGGTTGGCGATATCTTCAAATTCTTTTGAGAGTTTACTGTGCAGGTTGGCTACTTCTTGTTCCTTTTCCTGATTGGTCTTAATAAGGTGTGTGTTTTCTGTATCAATGGCAGCAACATGTAATCTGGCTTGTAATAGTTCATTTTCCAGCGCTTGTATCTTATTATTGTTCGTTTCTAACTCTTGCAAGAGTCTTTTTTGATCAGCCTGAAGCATGACCTGATGTTGTGAAAGTTGACTAGTTTTTTTACTAAAGATAAGATAAGTGATAACGGAGGTAATAATTATACCAATCGAAAGACTAATAATTATTTGAACTATTTCCATAGGATTGAATTTTGCACTAAGATATGTAATTTTAAAGGCTGCGTGTAAAAGTTCCACACAGTTTATTTATAAAGTCATCAAGTAAATCATTAGGGAAACTTTACGAAATATCATATAGAAATACCAAATGGAACAACAAAAAAACTCCGCCTGTAAAGACGGAGTTATACAAATTTCACTATGAGGTTGGCGTTAAATAATTTTAGAGATATTAAGTTTATGCAAGACGTAAATTATTGCGATAAACGAGAGCACAGCCAAGCTTGCTTGAGCTATGCCGAGTGAAGCAATAATCATGAAATAAATTGAGTCATAGCCTTAGTTACGACGATATTTTGTAACGCAGTATAAATTTAATAGAATGAAATTATAACGCTAATATCATTGGGATATTGGTATTAGTATATTATTTATCGGGTAAATAAACCTTAGGGCATTTTATACATAAATGCATTAATACTCATTCCAGCTCCAACAGAAGTCATCATAACATTATCACCACTGTTTAAGCTTTGTCCTTCAAGCTTGTTATTTACGATTAAGTCAAATAACGTAGGAACCGTAGCAACAGAACTATTCCCTAGTGTTTTAATGGTCATGGGCATGATGTCATAATCCACATCTCTCTTACCGTATAAGCGGTATATTCTCTTTAAAATAGCCTCATCCATTTTAGCATTAGCCTGGTGAATAAGTACCTTATTAACATCCGATAACGACATGTTATTTTTGTCCAAACAGTCCTTCGCCAGTATCGGTACATTTGTTAGTGCATAATTGTAAAGTCTGCGACCCAACATTTTTAAATACAAATGATCGTGTTTTAATTCTGGATTATAAGAATCTCCCATTTGCAATAAATCCAAATGTTCTTCAGTATCTGTGCGAGTCACGTGCTTTAAAATACCTACTGGCTCATCACTTTCAACAGCTTCAATTAGAGCAGCACCTGCTCCATCGGCAAAAATCATAGAGTCTCTATCGTGAGGATCCATCATGCGACTTAAAGTATCAGCCCCAATTACCAATGCACTTTTTGCATCTCCCGATTTAATATAGTAATTGGCCTGAATCATTGCCTGCGTCCATCCGGGACAACCGAAAGTAATATCGTAGGCTACTGTATTCGGATTTTTGATGTTTAATTTTTGTTTTACTCTGGAAGCCAACGTAGGCAGTATATCTGGGAATCTACTTCCATATTTGATATCACCTAAGTTGTGAGCAACAATAATATAATCGAGTTTCTCCCTATCAAAGTTTGCAGCTTCAATAGCTTTTTCACCTGCTTTGGCAGCAATATCTGAAGTTACCAACTTCTCGCCAACACAACGTCTCTCTTTGATGTCAGTTATTTGTTCAAATTTCTGAACAATCTCTTCACCCGGAGTTTCAATCTTACTGCCATCAATATTTAAAAACGTTTGATTGGCAAAATCAATGTTTCGAACTACCACTTCAGGTATATATGAACCTGTACCCGTGGCAACAGCATAAATTTCCATTATTTTCGATTTTTGCTAATTATAGTGCATAATAATTGCACTATTTTAACTACAGCTATTTTTTAAAATACTCTAACTTAAAATTTTCACCATCCCATACACCGTATGACATGTATTTTACCCAGTCGCCTAAATATATAAACTCACTATTAGTACCTATTGTTGTATGTAAATCAATATGTCTGTGACCAAAAACAAAATAATCGAAATGTTCTTGTTTCAGAACGTCTTTAGCATGCAAAATTAAATACTCCTTATCCTCACCTAAAAATCCGCTGCTCCCGGAATTTTCATTTTTCAACCGGCTATGTCTCGACCATTTCTTTGCCAGACCAATAGCAAAGTTAGGGTGTAATCGTGAAAAACACCACTGCAAAGTTTTATTGGTAAAAATTTTTTTGAGTCTGTTATACCCTTTATCATATGGGCCCAAACCATCTCCATGGGCCAGGTAAAACTTTTTGTTGTTAAAATGAATCGCAACAGGCTCCCGATGAATCTCTACCCCTATTTCTTTAGGGAGATAATCAAAAACCCATATGTCATGATTCCCGGTGAAGTAATGAACAGGTATACCGCTATCAGTAAACTCAGCAATCTTACCTAAAAAACGAGTAAATCCACGAGGAACAACATGTCGGTATTCATACCAGAAATCGAATATATCTCCCATTAAATACAGAACACTGGTAGATTCTTTAATGGAGTCCAGCCATTCAACAAAGATTCTTTCATGTTCTCTGTGATTTTTAATAGAAGGTGCACCCAAATGCACATCCGATGCGAAATATATTTTTTTACCCTTATCCTGTAATTCCATACCAATATTTTATACCAATTTTATTTGGTATAAGCTCAACTCTATTCTTTTTCGAAGCGACAAAGATATCAGTTTTTTAACTGAAAAAGCAAATACAATTTATTTTGGTACAAAAAGGTAGAAGTTATTTGGATAAATAAAATAAAGGAAACCCATTTTAGATTTCATTTTTTGTATCATTTTTTGAAAATATATAATACTTGCACGCAAACTCAAGTGGCAGATTAGAAAGCTTCATTTTTGAGGCTTTCGAAGCACGAAAAATGTGAGTTTACTGCTGTAAATGATCATTTTTAGAGCAAGAGTAACAGCCTGCCCCGATTATTTCGGGGAAAAAAATGGAGTTTTCTTTCTGACACTATATAGTAATTATCAAGCTATCTAATTCAATAAGTCGTTTAACTTTTCGTCCAAAATTCTTCCAAACAAATCTTTACCAATAATTTCACCCTTTTTACTAATAAGGTAGTTTGCCGGAAGTTGTTGGATGTTATATATGCGGGCGGGATATGAGTTTGTATACTGTAGATCACTTACATTGATCCATGGAAGCTTGTCTTGTTCTATAGCCCCTTCCCATAAAATTTTGCTTTTGTCTAAAGATACCTGGTAAATTTCAAATCCTTTACTTTTATACTTTTTGTAAATTTTTACCAGATTTTTATTTTCCTTTCTTGATTTTTCATCCCACGATGCCCAAAATGATAGCAAAACCAATTTGCCTTTTAATGATGATAATTTAATTTTTTTACCATCTAAGTTTTCTTCTTCAACTTCCGGAATTGATTTGCTTATAGAGGATGATGTTATCTTTTTTTTCATCTCTTCAACCTTTTTTTCCTTTTGAATACTTAAAACAAAGTTTTTGAGATGTTCGGATCTGGGTGATTGAGGATAAAATACATCAAAGCTTGTGGCTACCGTGGTAAATAAATTAAGGTCTTTCTTTTGGTAGGGATCCAGTAAAAGACTTCCATCATCAAATCTTTGGAAAACGGCATAATAACTGGCAAAAGATCTGTGATTCGCCATCACAAAATCTGATATAAAGTCCTTTTGTTTATCAACCACCTTAACAATTTTTTCTCTGATCATATTTTGTTGATCGGAATCTCCTTTAGCACTATTGTAAACAGCTAATAAGCTATCTACTTCAATTTTTGTTTTGTTGAATTTGGTGTTCAGCACCTGAATGTATTTTGAATCCAGTGAGTTTTTTACAGTATAGGTTTTGGAAAAGTTTAAGGTATCAGCTTCTACTTCAATACATTCAGTAGAATCAGCTAATAAAGTAATAAATTCCTTGTCTGATAATTTTAGAAGAAAAAAAGTCGGGTATTCTAATTTAGGTAATGAAAATCTAAAATTACCATTATTCTTAATTTCTACTGAATCAATTGTTGTGGCTTCACTTAGATTAAGTTTTTGTAGATATATAATTTTGTCTTTTCCATTTTTAATGTTCCCACTTATATTAAGTTCATTTTTATGTGAACAAGCCGAAAACAAAGTGATAATTCCTAAGCAAAGTATAAGGCGAATTGTATTCATTTGTCTAATCGTATTTATTTTTAGGTACGTACGTAAAGCGCTCAAATATATTAATATTTTTTAATAAAGTTATCTACCGATTTTTGAAGGTTTTTGCCCCATAAATTTCGTTCCAAAATAACTCCCTCAGCATTAATTATCATGTTATGAGGTAAGGTTCTGATTCCCATTTCAGCCAAATCAGCCGATTTAGTTTCCATAGTATCAATTAGGTGCCAGTATGGTAGGTTTAGTTGTTTAACTTTTGATTGCCAAAGCTGTTTATCTGTTTGATAAGCTATCATTAGTGTTTTTAAACCTCTTCTCCCATATTCACGCATCAAATTTTTTAT
Source organism: Marinilabiliaceae bacterium (assembly GCA_050290065.1). Lineage (GTDB taxonomy): Bacteria > Bacteroidota > Bacteroidia > Bacteroidales > Marinilabiliaceae > Saccharicrinis. The sequence continues at coordinate 3,981 of JBNKGY010000049.1, read as the reverse complement.
TTCTTTTATTTTAGGATCATCATTCTCTGCATTGGCATCCCAATATATCACATGAATAATTTTGCCGTTTATTTTGCTGATATCCAGTTCTTCATCCCATTTTGTTCTGGCTTTTAAAACCGGGAACTGTCCTCCCGCATCGTAACGTTGATAAGCTCTTATTGAGGAATAGGCCCGCATCAGATTTTTATCATAAGCTTCAAAAAGGGGTTTTAACTTTTTATCACTAATTAGTTCTTCATCATTTTTAATAAACAGATCAAGGTCATCAACTAATGAGAAAATGGAATTGTTTCCCGCTTTTTGTTGTAACATCAGGTATGTAATGACAGGATTGTCAATGCCTTTTGTAATATTCAAGCTTTTAGCTTTAAATATTTTGGTGATACTATCTTTCTGATTGTAAAAATGCTGATATATAGAGTCGTTATATTCTTTGCCAATTAAGGTCTGAAATTGGTCAATGGCCTTTTGAAGTTCAGCGGAATAGGTTTTGGTATTTCTTTCAATGTTCCAAAATGCATTTAATAACTTTGAATTAGAACTGTTGCAAGAGTTGACCACATCGTTATAATCGAACGTTAGCAGAATGAAATCATAAGGCTCCAAAAACATATTTATGACATCACCCTTTTGGGATTCCAGAAAATAAAAACCGATAGTATCTATATTCTCCTGATAAACACTGAATTTACCCTCAGAATTGATTTTTATTGTGTCAATTAATACTTTATTTTGATTGTTCTGGTATAGATATAATTGTTGGTTGTTACCATTTATAACTTGTCCGTTTATTACGGGTATCTTTTCATCCTTCTTTTTAATGCATGAAAACAACAAGGAGGTAATGCAAATCAGGAATAAATATTTTACTATGTAACTTTTCATTGATGTATATGATTATAATCTTTTAAAACATTCTCAAGGAATTCTATGGAGGGAATATCCAATTTGTCAATATTTAGCTTTTTCTGTATTGCTTCTCTTGTTTTTAACATCAAAGTATGTTCTGTTTTTGTTTTAAATACAGATCCGGCACCACTTCTTCCACTAAGGTCTAAAACCTCCTTTATCGTCTGCACATCTTCATCCGATAGCAAATAAACTGAATCATATTTTGGTACGTATTCTGCTGGAACTTCAACATAAGAGGTGTCTTCCAGAAAATTATTATTAGTAAGTTTAACAACAAGTGTACCAGCAACAATATCTCCAATACGTTGTGCTTTATTGCTTGCTATTATTGAAATAATTGCCACTGCTCCTCCCAGAAATAATACATCAATTATACGAAAAAGCCAACGCAAAAGGCAACTTCCTAAGGATAATTCTGATCCATCCATTTTTACGACCCTAATCTTCATAACCATTTTGCCAAATGATTGGCCATTGAGAAGAATCTCACATAAGAGCGAATAAAAAACAACAGGAAGTGCAAAGATAATTTGCCAATATTCAAGACTGCCCATTCTGGTGAGTATGGTCAACCAGATGATGACCCAAAGTATCATAGTGAAAAAATCGATAGCAAAAGCAAATATACGGTCGCCAATACTGGCTATTTTGTATTCTAGATCTATATTTTGAGTTGTTTCAATATTAACATACTCCATATATTTTTATTTTGTCGCTTGAGTTAAAAATATTAGAAGCGTAAATGTAATAAATTTAAGCTGATTAATTATATTTGAATTCTTTACTAAAATGCTTAGCGTTAACTTGAGTGAAGATGGTTTTCTCACCTTATTGTGAAAATGCCAACAAAAAGACTCATGGATGATCCTGTGGATTCGTTTTGCCAAGTCATGAATGATGATGAAAGAAGTTACATTTATCAATAGAAATAAAAACCGGTGGCAGAGTTTTGAAGAAAACATAAAGCTACCAGGAAAGGTTAATCCTGATGAACTGGCTGACCAGTTTATACAGTTGACCGACGATTTATCTTATGCAAAAACTTTTTTCCCAAACTCACCAACAATTGGTTATTTAAATTCTCTTACGGTGAAAACACATCAGGAGGTTTATAAAAATAAGAAAGAAAAATCAAGTCGCTTTGTTTCATTTTGGAAAGAGGAACTTCCATTGGAATTATATCACGCCAGAAAATTCTTTATGATTTCATTGACGGTTTTCCTGCTATCTGCTATTCTGGGGGCAGTTTCGGCATCTAATGATGATGGATTTGTACGGTTGATTTTAGGTGATTCCTATGTAAATACTACCATTGATAATATTGAAAAAGGAAATCCAATGGGAATTTATGATTCCAACGGAGAGTTTGAAATGTTTTTCTTTATTACATTTAACAATATCAAAGTATCGTTTATAGCCTTTGTGTTAGGCATGCTTACTCCGCTTGGTGTTGGTTTTATTTTATTTAGGAATGGTGTGATGCTTGGAGCTTTTCAAACTTTTTTTTATTTGAAGAATCTATTATCTGTATCAACATTGGCAATATATATTCATGGAGCATTAGAGATACCCGGAATTGTTTTGGCAGGAGGCGCTGGTATTATTCTGGGAAACAGTTTTTTATTTCCAAAAACTTTACCACGTTTGGTTTCTTTGGGTAGAGGAGCAAAAAGAGGAGTGAAAATAATGGTTGGGCTAGTCCCTGTATTTTTAATGGCCGGATTTTTAGAGAGTTTTGTAACCAGACATTATAATGTTTTACCTTTGGTCATTAACCTGTTTATTATAATTGGTTCCTTCGCTTTTATTGTATGGTACTTTTTTATTTACCCAACAATTTTATTTAAAATACAGAGGAACTCCGTTTCTAAGTAGAGTAGAAATTTAACATTTCAGATTAATTATATTTATACCATAATGATTCAACAACAAATTGATTTAAAGAAAAAACGCGATTTTAGCGATGTTTTAAATGCTTCCTTCACATTTATTAAGCAAGAATATAAGCTTTTGTGGAAAGTGCTTTTTTTATATGCAGGTATTCCTGTTTTAATAAATGCAATATTGGGTTCTTTATTTACAGAAGTCACTATAGCCGATTCAATTAAAGTAATTATGGATCCGGGTTCAGCACAAACCATAAATACAGGTTTTCAAGGACAAACATTTATTTTTTCAATTATTTCATTAATTGTAAATGTTTTTCTTGTAGGGTTAACGTATTGTTATATTGTTCTTTATGTGGAGAGAGGCGCAGGGAATATTACTACCTCAGAGGTGTGGAATAAATTTGTTGGTTTGTTTGCTGCATTGCTGGGCTATAATATTCTAACCGGTATTGTACTAATTTTAGCTTTTATAGCACTAATAATACCTGGTATATATGTTATGGTTCCTCTTTCGTTTGTGTTAATAATAAAGGTGGCTGAGAATAAAGGTTTTTCTGAAACTTTTGAGAGGTGCTTTTATCTGGTAAAAAGCCATTGGTGGGAAACATTAGGATTACTTTTAATTGCCTCTATCATTGTAATAATTATCAGTTCAATATTCAGTATACCGGCAAGCTCTTATGCTATGGCTAAGGGACTGTTATCAGAGAAGCCAACACTTGAAAGTATTCCGTTTGTAATTACAAGTTTTGTTTCTACCATAGGAACCGCAATCATAACACCTTTAACAGCAATTGTATTAAGTTTTCAATATTATAGTTTGGTTGAACACAAAGACAACACTTCTTTATTAGATCGTATTAACAGGATAAACGAAAACCCTGAAGACTAAGGTGAAGAATTATTATTTCTATATATGCTTTGTGTTTTTCATTTTGCTAAATGGGTTTACTAATGATGTCAATGATGATGATCTGGTAAAGGTTGAATCATGGGATAATTCCAAAGTAGAGTACAGGCATCCGTCTTTAGAAAGGATGGATGCATACAAAAATATGTCAGACTACAAATACGATCGATATAAGAAACCGGAAACTTTATGGGACAGGATCAAAAGATGGATTATTCGCCAGTTGTTTGATGTAGGGATACAATCTTATTTTATAGTATATGTACT
>JBNKGY010000048.1:0-21953 GCA_050290065.1 Marinilabiliaceae bacterium | reverse complement strand
TCTAGTTCACTTCGTTCCTAAAGTAGCTTGAATTTAGCTCGGCATTATACCGGCGCATTTATAGTTTTAATTGGTATAAAATAATAATATGGGGTTATTAGGGGAGGGCGTATTTTATATTAGGAATACGATTTTCAGAACATAAAAAAAGGTGCTTTATCGAGCACCTTTTTTTATGTGATTTTATTTTTTAGTTGTAATCATGAATACTTTTTTTCCCTTTCAATATTTCTTGGGCGTATTCCAAAATGGTAGTGTCATCTAATTCTACAATTCCACCGTCAGGACCTGGTTCAATATGAAAACCTACACATTTACCTTTGTCGTAATTTTTACCACCAAAGTAGTTTCGAACTGTTTCCACGTTCAAATGCAAATCTTCGGCAATAGTTCTCATACTTCCATCAGGAAGGCTATCCTTTAATTTTCTAAGCTGATTGAAAGTGATTGTAGTGCTCATAAGCCATATGGTTTTAAATAATTGAAGTGTCTTAAAGTTAAAAAATATATTTTAAATTTAAAATATATTTAACTTTAATGTAAAGGCATTTCCCTTTGGATACATTAAAAAATGCGGTTATTTAATGACCATTTTTATTTTATTAAAACTTTTGAAGCAAGTAAAATAAAAGCAAAACTTAGTATTCCTGTAAATACAATTTTATGAATTAATGGGATTTCAAACTGTTCGGCAATACCTCTGCTTAATCCTTTTTTATTAAAATAGGTTAGTCTTACAAAACGGGGTGTTACCAGTGTGTATAATTTGTAAATTGCATATCCTAAAATAGCACCAAGTATCATTCCTCCTATAATATCACCAGGATAATGTACGCCTAAATAAATTCTGGAATACCCGATAATAATGGCCCATGTAAATACAAAAAATGAAAAAAGCTTATTGCGGAATAACAGAGAAGAGAAAACAGCAAGTCCCATTGTATTGGCAGCATGTGACGATACAAAACCATATTTACCACCACGATAATTATGTACTATTTTAACAAAATCTTTTAGAATTGGATCATGTGTAGGTCTGAACCTTTCAATGCCATGTTTAAATACTTCAGTTGATATTTGATCACACAGTACAATTAAAATGGTTACGGCCAATAACGTGGTCCAGCTTTGCCATTTTTGACTTTTTATAATGCCATAAATAATCATAATATACATTGGAACCCAAATAAGGGTGCTGGATGTCATCCAAAAGCAGTTGTCCCAAAAGTCATTGTGAAAATAGTTTAGGAGTATTAATAGTTGTTGGTCTAGTTCAATTAAACTATTCATGATTATTTATGTTTTTATTCGTTAGTTTTTTATCCGCAAATCCAGCATTTAAATTTTATTGATTTTTGAATGCTAACATACAAGGAGATTATATTTTGTGCGTGGTAAAAATATGTTTTTTTTAATACATTAAAAAAACAAAGTGATTTTTCTGCATTGTTTTGTAGCTTTGTATGTATTAAAAAATATTTTAACCATTATGAATACAAATATTTTATAGAGTTTTATACTGATAGTAAATTTTTTTAAACATCTTGAAATTTAGTACTTTTAAGTGCATTTTATCTGATCTTATCCATGACAAAAAGAGTCCTTTTTCTTATTAACCCTATTTCAGGTATTGGAAAACAGAAAACGATTGAAAAATACATTGATTTGGAATTGGATAAAACCCGAATTAATGTTGATATAAGTTACACACAATATAAAGCTCATGCCAGAGAATTGGCTGCAGATGCTGTTGGTAAATATGATGCTGTTGTTGCTGTAGGGGGAGATGGAACAGTAAATGAGGTTGCTTCCCGTTTAGTAGGAACCGACACCGCACTGGCTATAATTCCAACGGGATCAGGTAATGGTTTAGCCCGTTTTCTTAAAATACCTTTACGGTTAAGTAAGGCCATTCAATCGCTGAATGATTTTAAAATTAGAAAAATTGACACACTGAAAGTTAATCAGTATTGTTGCGTTAATGTGGCAGGAATTGGCTTTGATGCTCATATTAGCCATCATTTTGAAGGTAAAAAAATACGAGGCCCTCTTGGGTATTTGCAGTTGATTGCAGGAGAATTTGCTACTTATAAGCCCGATTATTACCAACTGAATATTGATGGACATATATACAAGCGAAGAGCCTTCTTAGTTAGTTTTGCAAATTCTTCACAATATGGAAATAATATCCATATAGCACCCAATGCTAAAATAGATGATGGATTAATTGATGTAAGTATCATTAATGAGTTTCCAAAGATAGAGACGCCAATTATGCTTTTAAGTTTACTGGATAAATCTATTCATAAGCATGACAAGGATGAGATAATTCTGGCTAAGGATATTGTGATTAATCACAGTTCCAGTATTCTGGCTCATATTGATGGAGAACCTGTAGATCTTGGGAATGAAGCTAGAGTTAAGATATTACCACTCTCTCTGAATGTGGTTGTTCCAACAGCAAAGATGGAAGATAAATCAATTTTTGAACCCTTAAAAGATATAATTCCGAATTTACGGGAAGGAATGTCACTAGAACAAATCTGGAAAATAAAAAAGGGAAACTAATTAGTTTCCCTTTTTTATTTTATCATTTTGATTGAGTATTTCTTATTTCTTCTTTTTCTTCTGAGCAGCCTGCTGCTGCTTTGCCATTTCTTCAATTCTTGCCTGAAACCCTGATTTCTTTTTTGTTTTCTTTTGGTTGGCATTCAGTTTTGCTAAAATAGCATCTTCATCAACAAAACGTCTGATTAACAGTGTTTGTAAAATCGTAATCAATGTAGATACAAAATAGTAGTAACTCAATCCTGATGCATAATTATTAAAGAATACAAGGAACATTACCGGCATCATATACATCATTCCCTTCATACCAGGCATTTGATTTGTTGACTGAGTCATTTCCTGATTCATTCGGGTATAAATAATGTTTGTAGCTGACATCAATAAGCAGAATAAACTAACATGATCACCGTACATTGGGATATTCCATGGTAAGTTTAATATAGAGTCGTAACTTGATAAGTCGGTTGCCCATAAAAAGCTTTCCTGCCTTAATTCAATTGACGCAGGAAAAAAACGGAACATGGCAAACAGAATAGGCATCTGAAGTAACATTGGCAAACATCCTCCCAGAGGACTAACACCTGCTTTTCCATATAAAGCCATTGTAGCTTTTTGCCTTTCCATGGATTTCTCCTTAGGTATCTTATTATTGATCTCATCAATTTGTGGCTTTAATACTCTCATTTTTGCCGAAGACATATACGATTTGTATGTCAGTGGGAAAAGTGCAAGCTTGATGATTAGCGTAAGGATAAGGATGATTAATCCATAGCTGTTAATAGCTCCTTCCAGCCAGTTAAATATTGGAATAACAACAAATTTATTAATCCATCCAAAAATACCCCATCCTAATGGAATCATTTCCTTCAGATCGAGATCTTTATATTTGCTAAGGGTTTTGTATTTTGTTGGTCCAAAGAAGAACTGGAATTCCTTTGTTTTATAGTTTCCTGCCTCAAAAGGTACAATCAATTCTGACTTAATACTACTTAAATATGGCGAATTTTCTTCTTCACCATGTGTAGTTACAGAGGTTAAACCTGATGCGAAATTATCTTTTGCAATGATTACAGATGCAAAGAACTGATCTTTATAAGCTAACCATTTTACCGGAGTCCTGAAAGTTTCATCTCCTGTTTTACCCCGGATATCATCAACATCATCCTGATCGTACTTAAAGTATACACCAGAATATTGAATTTCATTTTTTCGTCCTTTTTCCTGTGAATATAAATCCACATTCCAGTCTAAACGTAATCCGCCACCATTGGCCTGAATAATGTCTTCAAAACCATTTTGTTCTATAACAAAGTTTAGTGCATACGAATCCTCAGGTAAGGTGTATTTAAAAGCCATATGCTGGTTTTCACTCGCATTTAGCTTGAATGTTAGTGTAGAGTCATTGGTTGCCGAATTATCTACAGAATAAAAAAGATTGTCGGTTTGAATAGGTCTGTTGTCATTGAAAAAGCTAAAACCAAAAACGTTTTTATCACCATCAAATAATACAAGCGGTTTTCCATCAAAGGTTTTAAATTCCTTTAATTCTACGGAATATACTTTTGCACCTTTGTTAGAGAAAGTAATTTTAACTTTTTCATTTTCCAAAGTATAAAAACTGGCTTCTCCTTTTGCAGCATTAGAAAATATGCCATACTTACTTTCTAAATCCTTCTCAATAAGGCTGTCTGCAATATTGGCAACCTGTTCTGATGCAGAGTTGCCTGCATTTTGAATGTTTTGTTGAGTGAGTGCCTCTGCTTGTGCTGCTATTTCTACTTGTCGCAAGGAATCCTGATACCTTTGCTGAGCTGCTTTTTGTTCTTCACTTGGTTGATTAATAAAGTAAAAAACACCCAGTATTAAGGCTATGAGGACTAATCCGGTTACGGAATTTTTATCCATTTTTTATTGTAATTTTCGTGATTTTAATTGTATTATTTACTAATTGCAGCTTTGATAAAAGCCATAAAAATTGGGTGTGGCTTAAGTACTGTACTGCTATATTCAGGATGAAACTGAACACCTACAAACCATTTTAAAGCAGGGACTTCAACAATTTCGGCTAATCCGGTATCCGGATTGCATCCTGTTGCTACCATACCGCTTTCTTCAAACTGATTTAAAAAGTCATTATTGAATTCGTATCTATGGCGGTGTCTTTCAAAAGTTGTTTTTTTATTGAAGGCTTCGTAAGCTTTACTACCTTCTTTTAAATTACATTCATATGCACCTAATCGCATAGTTCCACCCATATCAGATACATTCTTTTGATCTTCCATCAGGTCAATTACCTTATATGGTGAAGAGTGATCTATTTCTGTAGAATTGGCTTTTTCTAGTTGCATAACATTTCGGGCATACTCAATAACTGCACATTGCATTCCCAGACAAATACCTAAAAATACCTTGTTGTTTTCACGAGCATATTTTACGGCTGCTAATTTTCCATCGATACCTCGACTTCCAAATCCTGGAGCAACCAGGATGGCATCCAAATTATCAAGATGTTCTGCTACATTATCAGCAGTTAGTTCTTCTGAATGTATTAATTTAATCTCAACTTTTCTGTCGTTGTATGTTGCTGCATGTATTAAAGCTTCAATAATCGATTTGTAAGCATCAGCAAGCTCAATATATTTCCCCACTAATCCTACAGTTACCGTATCGTTGGCACCTTTTAGTTTCGCTAAAAAGTTTTTCCATTTTTTTAAATCCGGTGCTTTATCAACGGGAAGTTCCAGTTTTTCAAGACAGATCTCATCTAATCCCTCTTCCTGCATTTTAACAGGAACCTCATAAATTGTAGATACATCAATGGATTGAATTACCGCGCGAGGGTTTACGTTACAAAATAGCGCAACTTTCTTGCGAATATCCTGACCTAAATCGTGTTCTGTGCGTAATACTAATACATCAGGTTGAACTCCAGCCTCTAGTAATGTTTTAACCGAGTGTTGTGTTGGTTTTGTTTTTAATTCACCGGATGCATTTAAATAAGGCACAAGAGTAAGATGTATTACCATCGCTCTGCTTCCTAATTCCCATTTCAACTGACGAACAGACTCAATATAAGGAAGTGATTCAATATCACCAACGGTTCCTCCTATTTCAGTTATTACGACATCAAACTTATGCTTGCTTCCTAAAAGCTTGATGTTTCGTTTGATTTCGTCAGTAATATGAGGAATAATTTGAACTGTTTTTCCTAAAAAATCACCTTTACGTTCTTTATTAATTACGTTTTGGTAAATTCTCCCGGTAGTAACATTGTTTGCCTGAGAAGTGGGAACATTTAAGAAGCGTTCGTAATGCCCTAAGTCAAGGTCCGTTTCAGCTCCATCCTCTGTTACATAACACTCACCATGTTCGTATGGATTAAGTGTTCCTGGATCAACATTTAAATATGGATCTAACTTTTGAATAGTAACTTTGTATCCTCTTGACTGAAGTAGTTTAGCCAATGAGGCTGAAATGATTCCTTTACCTAATGATGAGGCAACCCCTCCTGTTACAAAAATATATCTTGTATCCGGCACTGTATCAACTGTTTAAATTAAACCTAATAATCTTTCGAATTTTAAAGATACAAAGGTAAAAATTAATGGGTAATTTAAAAGAAGATGTTGGTGTTGGATTGGAGTTTTAACTGTGCTTTTAGTTTTTTTAACCTGTTTTACTACTAAATTGTAACATATTTGTAAATAAATCAATTATTTTATCATTATTCAAAACACTCATTCATTAAGCCAATCAATGTTTTTCCTGAGTAGTTTTAATGTGTTTTCTTCTTCAGAGTTGTTTTGTGGAGTAAATTTATATTCCCATTCAGCAATGGGAGGCATACTTACCAATATTGATTCTGTATTTCCTCCGGATTCCAATCCGAATTTGGTTCCCCGGTCGTGAATTAAATTAAATTCCACGTATCTTCCTCTTCTTAGATTTTGCCAGCTTTTATTATTCTCGTTGTATGGAATACCTCTCTTTTTTTCCATGATTTCACAATAAATTAGAGGATAGGCATTGGCCAAATCTATTGTGAAATTCAGAAAGTTGTTAAAATGATCTTCATTTTTAGGCTGAATCCTGTCAAAGAAAATACCTCCTACACCACGTGTTTCATTTCTATGACTCAAAAAGAAGTAATTATCAGCCCATTTTTTGTATTCTGGATAATAGGATGTATCGTATTTATTACAAATATCAAAAAGAATTTTATGAAACCATTTAGCCTCTTCCTTTTGTATATAGTGGGGGGTAAGATCTATTCCTCCTCCAAACCAGGATGTTCCGTTGTCCAGTTCAAAAAAACGAACATTCATATGTATGATTGGAATAAACGGGTTATTAGGATGTATAATTGATGAGATTCCCGTTGCTGCATATTTATTAGCTTTCATCCCGAGAATGCTCTCCATTTTCGGAGAGAAATCCCCTCGGACATGCGAAAAGTTTAAACCTGCTTTTTCGATTACAGATCCTTCTTTCATTACGCATGTTACTCCTGAACCAATATCTTTAGTCCACGGAATTTCTTGAAATTTAGCTTTTCCATCTCCAATTTCCAGTTGTCTGCACATTTTTTGTTGAAGATCTCTGTATAATGATGCAATTTTATCTGATTTATTCATGATGAATGTACCTTTAGGAAAATGATTTCTTTATAACTGACTATTTTTTGTTCTTTTTTTATAAAAGCGACCAATACTTTTCTTTTGGAAATTGTAAAAGAACTTGTGTTGGCCAAGTAATGTCCCTATAACCAATAGTAATATCTGATATGAAGGGAGTATGGTTAAAATGTACATTGGAATTTTTATCCACATTGAAGTTTCTACACCAATATCCAAAAGATTAAATACAAGTTTTCGCACCATCATTGCTGCACTTCCTGTAATTGAGAATACCAATAAAATTACGAAAACCTCATAATTATGCTTTAATCCCCATCTCTCCTTTAATTTTTCTAACATTTTTTCTATCCTGTATGAAATATTATTGAGTAAATATCCTTTTATGATCTTTTCCAGTCTGCTTGTTTGATCCAATCAGCCAGGAATTTTGCATTTTCATAAGGTATGTCTGGTAGAAACCCATGACCCAGATTGATAATCCAGTTTTGATTTTTGCTACCAAAATCAATGTATTTATTTAAAGAATTCTCAATTGTTTTTTGGTCAGCATACAACAATCTGGGATCAATATTACCTTGTAAACCAATGTTTTTATCTACCATTCTTCTGGCGGTATCAATAGGTGTTTGCCAATCAATACTTAAATAATCACACATATCCGGAGTTACATATTGAATACCGGAACCTAAATCCTTTGGGAAATAAATAAATGGGATGCCTTCTTCACGCACTGCTGAAGCAATTTTTTTTATGGCAGGAAAGAATAATTCTTTATATAGATCAAAAGGAATTAATCCGGCATGTGTTTCGAATAGTTGAAATACCTGAATGCCATTTGTAATTTGCCCTTTGGCATATATAATAGACAGGTCTGTTATGGCCTCAACCAGTTTTTTTATGGTTTCTTTATTTTGATAGATGTATTTTAGTGTGATTGGAAAGTCTTTACTTCTTCCAATACCCTCAAGCATATAACAAAGTACAGTTAATGGAGCGCCACAAAATCCTATCAGAGGTATATTTGTAGGTTTTTTTTCTACAATTTCCTTAATGACTTCGTATATATAATTTAATTTTTCAGGCGTTGGATTTAACGAAGATAACGGATCCTTTCTTTCTGAAAGTGGAACTTCAAATTCCGGCCCCCGATCCGTGAAATCCAGTCCCATTCCCATAGCATATGGTATTACTAATATATCTGAAAAAAGAATGGCAGCATCAACACCTAAATCGTCTACAGGCATAAGCGTAACCTGAGCACCCAATTCAGGATTTTGCATCATCTCCCAAAAAGAATACTTCTCTTTTAATTTCATATAGGATGGTAATACTCTCCCGGCTTGCCTCATAAACCAAAAAGGAGGCCTTTCCGTTTTTTCACCGGCCAGAGTTTTTAATAATATGGAGTTATTCATAAATATCTATTTCTTCAGTTGTTGTAGAGCCTTGAAATTACTATCAATTGTTTTTTGCAAATCTTCTGTTGAATGTGCAATGGATATAAAGCCTGCTTCAAATTGTGACGGAGCAGTGTAAATCCCACTCTCTAATGATAATTTAAAGTAGTTGGAGAATACTTCTGTATCACACTTCATTACATCGGAAAAATTATTAACCTCTTGTTCCTGAGTGAAAAACAATGTAAACATGGAGCCCACTCTATTGATAACACCCGGGAAGCTTAGTTTGTCCAGATTGTTTTGCAGACCATCTGTTAAAAAGGCTGCTTTTTGTTCAAGTTGTAGATAGAAATCGCTGGTGTTATTAAGGATTTTCAGTGTAGTTAGTCCGGCAGCCATCGCCATTGGATTCCCTGATAGGGTACCTGCTTGATAAACAGGGCCGTTTGGAGCTAAATGATCCATGATTTCTTTTTTCCCACCATAAGCTCCAACAGGTAAGCCTCCGCCAATTATTTTCCCCAATGTTGTAAGGTCCGGAGTAATTCCTAACATTTCTTGCGCTCCTCCTTTAGCAACTCTGAATCCTGTCATTACTTCATCAAAAATAAGTAAGGTTCCATTGTTGGTACATAAACTTCTTACACCGGTTATAAATTCATTGGTTGGTTTTACTACCCCCATATTGCCGGTAACAGGCTCTAAAATAACAGCTGCAATTTGGTCTTTATACTCATTAAAGAGACTTTGAACAGAATCCAGATCATTGTATGTAGCAGTTAGAGTATCTTGGGCAGTTCCTTTTGTAATACCCGGAGAGTTTGGGGTACCAAGTGTTAATGCTCCGGATCCGGCTTTAATTAAAAAACTATCTCCATGTCCATGATAACAACCTTCGAACTTAATAACTAAATCTCTTTTGGTATATCCTCTTGCCAATCGCAATGCACTCATGGTAGCTTCGGTACCAGAGTTAACCATACGTACACTTTCAATGGAAGGAATCATCTGGCAAATAAGGTCAGCCATTTCTGTTTCCATAAGGGTAGGTGCACCAAAACTGGTTCCATTGAGTGCTGTTTGATGAAGTGCTTCAATCACATCAGGGTGAGAATGACCTAAGATCATTGGGCCCCATGATGCTACATAATCAATGAACTCATTATTGTCTATGTCGGTGATTTTAGAACCTTTGGCACTTTGAATAAATAAGGGATCACCACCTACTGATTTGAATGCTCTTACCGGAGAATTTACTCCTCCGGGAATATGTTTTGTTGCTTGTAGGAATGCTTGTTTGCTATTTTGTGTATTCATTTGATTATTTATTATGAAGTATGATTTTAAGCTCCCTAAATATTAAATTCCTAATTGAAGATAACTCATACTTGTTCTTTATACTTTTTACAATTATTTACCTATTGTTTTTATAATTGTTCAATCACATCTTGAGTATGGTAGGATATAATTACATCAGATCCAGCTCGCTTTATGGATGTTAATATTTCCAATGTAATTCTGTTTTCATCAATCCAACCTTTTTCAGCAGCAGCTTTAACCATTGAAAATTCACCACTAACATTATATGCAGCAATCGGAATGTTAAAAGTGTCCTTTACACGCTGAATAATATCTAAATAACTTAAAGCTGGTTTTACCATAACAATGTCGGCTCCTTCAAATATGTCCAGTTCTACTTCTCGAATTGCCTCATTACTATTGGCCGGATCCATCTGATAAGTAGCTCTGTTTCCAAATTGAGGTGCGCTTTCTGCAGCATCGCGGAAAGGACCGTAAAATGCAGATGCATATTTTGCAGAGTAAGCCATTATAGGCATGTTAGTAAAATTATTTTCATCCAGAACCTTTCTAATATGCCCAACACGACCATCCATCATGTCACTGGGTGCAATCATATCTACACCAGCCTGAGCTAATGATACAGATTGTTTACCAAGAGTTATCAGCGTAGAATCATTATCTACATCACCATTGATGATAGTTCCGCAATGTCCGTGAGTGGTGTATTCGCAATTGCAAACGTCTGCAATAACAAATAATCCAGGTACTTCTTTTTTGATGGCTCTGGTGGCTTGTTGAACAATACCGGATTCTTCACAAGCTACGAGTCCATGCTCGTCTTTGTGTTCAGGAATGCCAAAAAGTAAAACCGATTGTACGCCTTTGTTATATAATTCTTTGCATTTTTCTACTAATAGATCAACCGAAAGTTGAAAGTTACCAGGCATGGATTGAATTGGATTTTGTATGCCTTCACCCGGACGTACAAACAACGGCATAATTAAGTCGTTTCTCGTTAATTGAGTTTCTCTTATTATATTCCTGGTAACCTCAGATTGTCTTAATCTTCTTAGTCTTGTAGTTGGAAATGCCATATTAATGATTTTTATTTTGTGAATAGGTTGTTTGAATAATATTGCAAAATTGCATTAAATATACCCGATGCATTTGGTTCATTTGCCACCGCTAAAGGAGAAATTCTATGATTTATAGCCATATTTGCTGTAGTTTGTCCTATGCAAACCAATTTTAATTCATTTGTTTGAACAAGAGAATGGAGGTTTTTTACAGCAGATGGACTGGCAGCAACTATCATATCATAATTATCATGAGTAATTAATGATACTACTTTAGAATCAAATGATTTAGGAATTTTATTTTTGTAGATATCTAGTCTTTTTACATTAAATTGAGGCGTTAGATCTTCTAGTAAATTATTGGGTGATAAATCTCCGGTTGGCCATAATGCGTTTACTTTTTTATCTGCTAAATGAGATTTTATCTTCTGAATAAATTCGTTGCCTGTTTTTGCTTGTGCATCAAATTCAATGTGGTAGCCTTGCGATTTGATTAATTCAGTGGTTTTATATCCTATTGAAGCAATTTTTGTTTGGCTTAGTAAATTTTGATAATCCGGGATTCTTTTAATTTGAGCATTGAAAAAACGAAATGCGTTACTACTGGTGAGAAATATATGTGTGTAGTTTTTAAGGTTTACAATAATAGATTCGATTTCAGCTTGATTATTGTTTTCAATTAATTCAATCATTGGAAGTTCGTATAAAATCCCTCCCTCTTGTTGAATCATTTCTTCCAGTTCTCTGGTTTTGCCCTTGGGTCTTGTTGAAATGAATACCTTACCGTCTAAAAACTTTGTCATTAATCCAGTATTATTTGTTTCTGATTTGGTTTAGGATTTCGTTTGCACCCAATGCAATTAAGTGGTTGGCCAACTTTTCACCTAAAATGGAGGCTTCATTTATACTTCCGGATACTGTATCTTTTAAATAAGTTATTCCATCAAGGGATGCAACAAATCCGGTAAGAGAAATGATACCCTTACTTGTGTTGCTATATGCACCAACCGGAACCTGGCATCCTCCCATAAGTGTTTTCATGAAAGCTCTTTCTGCAGTAACTTCGTTTTGTGTTTGCTGATGATTAATCTTTTGTAGAAAAGAATTTAATGCGGTATTGTCAGACAAGGTTTCAACAGCGATGGCACCCTGAGCTACCGCAGGAATAAAACCAGAAGGTTCCAGTATTTCGGTGATGTAATTATCCAGTTCTAATCTTTTTAATCCAGCACTTGCCATAATCATAGCATCACAATACCCATCCTTCATTTTCTGAAGTCGCGTATTTACATTGCCCCTGATGTCGATAATATTAAATTGTGGATTCACTTTTTTTAATCCTGCAATACGGCGAAGACTTGATGTGGCAATTTTATGTTGTGGTGTAAGTTCGTTTAGTTTTTCTCCATTCCTGCTGACCAATGAATCTCTAAAATCAGCTCTTTCAAGAATAGCACCAATGCAAAAATCAGATGGTAATTCTGTTGGGATATCTTTCAAGCTATGAACTGCCATATCAATTTCTTTATTTAATAAGGCTACCTCAAGTTCTTTGGTAAAGAGGCCTTTATCTCCGATTTTAGATAAGGCAACATCAAGTATTTTGTCTCCCTTTGTTTTAATGATTTTGATCTCAACTTTTATCGATGAATTTGTTTCTTCAATTTCAGATTTTACCTTATGGGCTTGATATAAAGCCAGATTGCTACCTCTGGTTCCAATTGTTATTTTGTTGGGATACATATGTTTACAGCAGTTTGTTTATAAGGATTTTGATGATTTTATATTGTTAGCCTTATAAAAATTAAATAATGATGAAAATGTTATCTAAAGGATAGAACCGTCATCTATATTATCAAAATTGAATAATTGATTGATTACCTCAAGAGAGTCAATAGAACTACCATTCTGGGTTGCAATCTTTAGATTTTTGATTAATGAGCGAATCATTTTCTGAGTCAGCAACCCTGTATACTTATCAATTTGTTTAACAGTATCTGAATCTATATTTTTATGATATTCAGTAAGTTCTTTTTGACTTAATTGTTGCAAGTTCGATGTGATTGTTTTGATCACAGGACGTAGCGATCTGCTATTTAACCATGTTAATGATTCCTCAACCAGACTATCTATGATAATCGTAGCGGTATCAATACTTTGTTCACGCATTTCTTTGTGATCGTCAAGAATTTTCTGAAGGTCGTCTACACAAATTAATTGAGCGTTAGTAAGTTTTGATGTCTCAATATCTATGTTTCTTGGAACTGAAAGGTCGATGAAAAGTTGTTTGTGAGGCTTTGTATTTTTAAAGCTCTTTTCAATATCACTTTTTGTAATTAAATACTGACCGGCATTGGTAGCAGTAATAATTACATCAAACTGATGTAAATGATCTTTATAATTATTAAAAAGGATTGGATTTACATTTTTACTTTTTGCTACTTCAAGGGTTTTTTCATCCGTTCGGTTTGTTATAGAAATGTTTGTTACCCCTCTTTTCTTCAGGTCTCTTAAGGCTAATTGACCAGTTTCTCCAGTTCCGATTATTAGAATATTTCTATTTTTAAGAGTTTTGAATATCTTTTCACACATATCAATAGCTACATAACCAATAGAAGTAGCACCCTGTTGTATGGATGTTTCTGTTCGCACTCTTTTACTACATTCGAATGATTTCTGAAATAATCGCATTAAAATTGCATCCGTAAGGTTTGCTTCCGTACAAAAGATATATGCTTTCTTAATTTGATTAACTATTTGGTTTTCACCAATAACCATTGAGTCAACACCTGAAGTTACTTTAAATAAATGATTAATAGCTTCAGCATTTTTCTTGTGGTAAAAATTTTCGCTGTAATCTTCATCTATTTTAAAAAATGAATGAAGTTTGGCGAGTAATTTTTCCTTAGTACCCTCCGAGTTTTGTTCCTTAGAATAATATACTTCGGTTCTGTTGCAAGTAGCAACAACAACAACACCGGTTATTTCATTTATTTGTAAAAAACTCTCTGAAAGGGGAATAATATCATCGCACGGAATGGCGAATTTATCCCTGATATTTAATGAAGCGGTTTTGTGGTTTATTCCCAATACACCTAACATATGTGATATGTTTTAGACGATTACTTATTGTAAGTGAATTCTTTTGCTACCTAATAGTAGCATAAGTCAATTAATACTGACAAAAATATTAGGAAAAAATAGGGGAAGGGCGAGTTGTATTAGGTAGAGAAGAATTATAGCTCGTCCACTCTAGGGTGTCAAAGAGTTTATATTTTGTTTGGTTATATTTCTTAAAATAAAATATAGGCTTTAACCTCTGTATGGGGCTTTTTTCACATTCACTACCGTCGGCAAAATAGTAGTATGTTGTTTCAGAGTGGAGAATAGATTGCTTTTTCTCTACCATAATTACTTTATCACTATTCGCTAATTCAGTATGCTGTTTTTTTTGGTTTAAGGCATATGAGCCAAAGCCAAAGATGTACACCAAAGCTAGAATGATATAGGTAATATGTGTTGAAAAAACTCCGACTAGAAACACTGTGATTTTAATTTTGTTCTTTTCAAATTTAACATTAAGCAATTAAATAACCAAAGTATTCACTTGCTTGTTCAATGAAATAAAAAGATGATTTGCAAATATACAAATCATCTTTTAAATTATACAGGTAAGTATGTATTTTATTCATCCATACTATCAAGCATATCAATTTTTTCCTGGAGAAGTTTTATATTTCTTTTTCCGTTTTCAATCTTATTCTTAAAGTCTTTGATTAACGACTCTGAACTTTTACTTTTTGCAAAGAAACCAATGTTGTTTTCCCAAACAATGATGTCAGCTTCAAGTTGTTTCAGTTTTGTAATCAGTTTATGTCTTTCTTGAGAAATTTTGTCATCTTGATGATTAGAGTTTTTGATATTTTCAAGCCTGTTTCTGTATTTTTGAACATTCTTATGGTATTCATCCATGTTCAGACTGTCAAAATGCTTGTTTATTTCATTTCTAAACTCTTGATTGATGTTGTCTTTCTCTTTAAAAGGAACGTGACCAATTTCAGAAAACCTACGTTGAAAATCCTGTAGTTGATTAAAGGTATCTTCGTTATCTTTGACGTTTTTAAAAGCCTTTACCTCTTTAATAAGTTCCTGTTTCTTTTTCAGATTTTCTTCTTGTGACTCATCTATCTTGTTAAAGAATTTTGATTTCTTATCAAAAAACGCATCACAAGCTTTTCTAAATCGGTGCCATATGGCATCTGATTGTCTTCGAGGCACAGGACCGATCACTTTCCATTCTTTCTGAATTCTGATATATTCATCGGTAGTTTTCTTCCAGTCGGTACTCTCTTTCATTTCTTCAGCTTTTTCACAGAGAGCTGTTTTTTTATTCAGATTCTCTTGTTGCTGATGTTTGTATTCTTTAAAAAAATCTCTCTTGCCTTCAAAAAATTTATCGCATGCCGATCTAAATCTTTCATAAATAGCATTGTTATCTTTTTTAGGTGCAAAGCCAACGGTTTTCCACGTTTGCTGAAGATCAATAAGCTTTTTACTCTTAGCTTCCCACTCTTTAGGTGAGTGAGCTTCTTCCTGAAGAATTAATTCAGCCTTTTCGCAAAGTTCTGTTTTGAGTTTAAGATTTTCTTTTAACTGTTCTTTTAGTCCTTCGAAATAGGCTTGATGTTTCTGATTGATGATGGTGGTTGCTGCTTTAAAACGTTCCCATATCTCATCTTTCTTTTCACGTGGTACCGGACCTATTTCTCTCCATCTGTCATGGTATTTCTGCAAAGTTTTAAAACTATTTACCACAATAGATTCGTCTACTAACTGCTCCGCTTTTTCACATAGATCAAGCTTAAGTTCCAGATTTTTTTTCAAATCCAAATCTCTGAGTTCTTTGTTTATTTTTACATAATTGTAAAAGTTTTCAATATGTAAATTGTAAGTATCCCAGGTATCTCTCACTTTACTTTGAGGAATAGGCCCAATTTCATGAAACCGTTGTTGTAACGATCTGAATTCGTTAAATGTTTCGTTCAGAGATTCTTGTCTGTTTACCAGATTTTTTATGGCCTCAATAACTTCATTTTTCGCAATCAGATTACTTTCTTTTTCTTCCTCTATATTCTTAATGAATTTAGATTTGCGATGTTTAAAGTCTTGTAAAATTTCTTTTACCTCAATCTCTAAAGCATCAACCGGAGGCGCAAAGTTCTCTTCAAGTTCTCCGGATTCAATAAATCTCTTCTTTAATTCTTCTATTTCTTCATTCAGGGACTTGTAAAAATGAGACTTGATTTCATCAACTTCATCTTTTATGTCGGTCACTTCAAAATTTTTGCAAATGTATTTAAGTCTTTCAGCTAATTTTTCACGACTTAATCCCGTAAGATCAATTTTTTCAAATGCAGGTTTGTCTTCTTTCACATCCTCCTGCTTGTTCTCACTTTTTTGATCTTGATCTGATTGATCTGATGATTCAGATTCAGGATTTGATTCATCATTATCAGGAGAGTCTGTTTTTTCATTATTAATTTCAGGTACAGATTCAGGTTTCTTTTCGGAATCATCTATACTTTGCTTAGACTCATTGTTTTCGTCAGTAGTTGATTCTACTTGAGTACTTTTCTCATTTTCAGGAGAATTTGAAAGATTCAAATCTTTCTTCTCTTCTCCGGATTTGTTTAGATCATTTGCTTCCATCAGCATAAAAGTTCGTGGTTCAATTTGTTCTTTACAAAGTGTAAAAAAATATTATCTTCCTATTAGTATTATTGTACGAATATATTATATATACTTAAAAAGTCAAATTTTTTTAGGGTATATCATCAATACAATATTTATGAAAATACCTGAAATATAATCCATAATCCAAATAATGATTTTGATATTGTTGTTTTATTAGATTACTGGAATTTCTTAATGTGTAGTATGATAGATAGATAGGGGGGGTGTTGTGAGGTTTTGAATGATTAAGTTTATTATTCATGTACAGCAATTATTATTATTGAAAAATTAATAATTGAGTTGAATCAGATTCTAATCTTTGATTTTTCTAAGCCTTCTAAAGTGTTATATTTGTGCCAAAATTGAACTGATGCGTATTGATATATTAACATTGTTTCCAGAGATGTTTCAGGGGCCTTTTAGTGAATCTATTATAAAAAGGGCACAAGAGAAAGCTAAAGTTGAATTGGTATGTCATAATATCAGGGATTACTCTACTAATAAGCATAAAAAAGTAGATGATTATGCATTTAGTGGAGGAGCAGGTATGGTTATGCAAATTGAACCCATTGCTTTATTAATTGAAAAATTGCAATCACAAAGGGAATACGATGAGATAATTTATGTGACTCCTGATGGAGAAACCTTAAATCAGGGTATAGCTAACCAATTATCATTAAAAGGAAATATCATTATTTTATGTGGTCATTATAAGGGTGTTGATCAGCGTGTCAGAGATCATTTTATAACTCGTGAAATTTCTATTGGAGATTATGTTTTAACAGGAGGAGAGTTGGCTGCAGCAGTAATTGTTGATTCTGTTATCAGGTTAATACCCGGGGTTATTTCGGATGAAACATCAGCTTTAACAGACTCATTTCAGGATAATCTTTTAGCGCCACCGGTTTATACTCGACCGGCAGATTATAAAGGATGGAAAGTACCGGATATATTACTTTCTGGTGATGGAAAAAAAATTGAAGCCTGGAAAGAAGAGCAGGCTTATAAAAGAACTAAAGAAAGAAGACCGGATTTATTGAAATAGAATGTCTCTGGTCATCAGTTCTCAGTCTCCAGTCCTCAGTTTCCAGTATGAGAATAATAAATGTCTGCTTTAAGCTGTTTATATACAGTTGTTTAAAGTGTTGTAACACTCAATTTCCATGAGAGATGAAACTGCTTACTGCCTACTGTTGACTGAAGACTGCTTACTGCCTACTGTTGACTGAAGACTGTTTACTGCCTACTGATGACTGCCAACTGCCTAAAGCTTACTACAAATGCTTTTGTAATTACATACCTTACAATTATCTTCATATTCGGTTTGTTTAAAAGGTATTTCAGGGTTGAACAATTCATTGAGGTGAAGAGTCAGCTCACTTAAATATTCATCTTCAACATTTTTAAGTATTAACGGGTCATTTTTTGTTCTGGTCCCTTTTTTAAGTGTATAATCGGGTGATGTAAATATTTTTTTAACCCAAACAACGCCCGGGTAGTAGTTTTTGTTGGAGTTATCGGTACTGTTTAATATGTAGCTATATAGTAAGGTTTGAAATATGGCTTTTTTCGTTTTGTGTTTGGTTTGCATAAACAGTTCTTCTATATCACCAAAAAAGTCATCTCCGGAACCGGTTTTATAATCAATTACCCTAATATTACCTTCTTTTTCATCAAGTCGGTCAATAGTACCACCAATATTTACTTTCTGATCAGTATTTATTCTGATGTGAGATATAACTTCTTTTTCCAATCCAATTAAATGAAAAGGTGCATGTTTTTTTTCTACAGCCAGAAATTCAAATATATACTTAAGTATAATATCATAAATCAATACGTTTTTACCCTGTATGTCAATAAAATCGTTCTGGTTTAATTGTTGATTAAAGTATTTGTTAAAGCTGGTCTGCAGTGCATTGTTAATGCTTTTTTTATCATCAATAACCGCTTGAATATCCTCAGGATAAACCTCTTTATTAATGAATTTCTTATATATTTCTTCAAGGGTTTCATGAAAAAGTGTTCCGAAGATTCTGGGATCAATTTCTTCTGTAATTTCATCAGGCTCCGAAACCTTGAGTACATATTTATAATAAAAGCGAATAGTGCATTCAAAGTATGTGCTTAAAGCACTGGGAGATAGCTTTTTGTCTCCATTATTTAAATACCCTGAAAGAATCTGCATTATTCTTTCATCTTTTTCTACATGATATATTTTTGGAGTGCTGATGTTAACATGATCAACAGCAGTTGAAAATGAAAGCTTTGTTTTTGGATATTCATATTTAAGTTGAAATAGAAATCTACTCATTTCCCCGGTCTGCATTCCCTGTGCAGAGGAGTTGTATAGTAATTGTACTTTTTTTGCGCGATGAATCAGTCTGTAGAAATAGTATGCAAATATAGAATCCTGATGTTCAATTGTAGGAAGTAAAAAGGCACTTCTAAGATTATAAGGAATTAAAGAGTTGGTTGCACCTGTTTGCGGAAAAATACCTTCATTCATATTTAGTATAATCAGGTTTTCAAAATCTAAAGCCCTGGTTTCAAGTATACCCATTAACTGCAGCCCTTTTAATGGTTCTCCGCTAAAAGGAATACTTTTTAATTCAGCAGCTCTTTTAAATAATTTTATCCATGTTTCAATCTGAATGTCAACCTCAAGTTTTTTTATTAAATCAGAGAGTTGGGTAACGGTGAGGTATAGTTGGTAAATGAATTCTTTTTCAATAACCGGACTTTCGTTTTTCTGTTGATTAAGTTCTTGGTATATATGATGTAGCAATTGAATCAGGTATTCTGAAAAATCACTACTGTTATCAATATGTTTAAATATTGATGAAAGTAGTTTACTCTTCCCTAATTCATTGGCTTCAATATAGGTTTTGTTTTGTTTGGTAATAGATCGGGCAATTTCAGCGTGTAATTGAGAATCCAGAGATTCAATATACTGATGAGTTAATATGGGAAGCACATTTCTGAAATATAACCAGGTTTTACCTGCTTTTGTCTTTCTGCAATTCTTCTGTAAATCAAAAACAAGTTCCAAAAAACCATAGGCAGGAGTGTTTTTTATGGGGTATCCCATTGTGATATTAACTTTTTCACTGCTTTTGGGAATGGCATGTAAAACAGGTAACAACAAGGTTTCATCAGTAAGAATGACGGCATTTTTTAGAGCAGAGGATAATTCATCTTTTTTATTAGATTCAGATTTATCAGCACCATTCTCCTCAAGAAATTGATTCACAATCTGAGTCTGTGCAGTATCACTTGCTACAGAAGTGATTTTTATATCAGGCAAATTTTCATTAACCGGAAAGTGCCAGTCGCGTGGAGGAGGAAAGTGGTTTAAATTTTCGCTCATAAAGCGAATAGCCTCATGTGCCTTAGGTGATTCAAAAGATTTGTATTTGGCATTTTTTTCAGCATGTAACCACATGGGGGTATCCCAAATAAAATCAGCTTTGTTGCTTATCATCAGGTGATTAAATATTCTCTTTTCGCAATTGTTCAGTGCGTTAAAAGCAACAAATACGATCTTAGGATACTTGATATTTATAGGCTTTTTATTTTTTAGATCGTTAGAAATTGTGCGATAAACAGCTCCTTCGTATGTCATATTTTTTTCCTTCAATCGTTGATTGAAAGCTTCATATACCTCATATAACCTACTCCATACTTTTATAAATTCGTGTTGATGATCAGATAATTTATCGGGATTAAAACTATGCCAAAAACTTCTGATCGTTTTTACCTGTTCATCAGATAAGAAGCTGTAATCGTTTTCCATCTCTTTAATAGACAGAAGATTTGAATATACCTGGTTGGCATCAGCTTCATATTTATCAATATCATCAAAATCATTTAAAATGATTTCTCCCCAGGGTAAAAACTCATCAAAGCTGGTTCCTGATTGGTAAATTTGTTCATAAACCTGAAATAATTCAAAAACTAATGTAATTTTGTCTGCAATTTGATAATTGGTAAAATCTTGTATGAACTCATTGATTGTTATTGTTTTAGGAGACCATAGTGGTTTGTTGGTTAATCGGCTGAGGTGTTGCTGAAAAAAAAGTCCAGCTCTTCTACCAGGGAAAACAAAACAAAAATCAGAGATATTGGTTTGATACTTATTATAATAATATATTGCTAGTTGTTGTAAAAAATTGCTCATATAATGCTTGATGTCGTTTTAAAGTATTCAATTTTCAATAACTTTAACTTTTGATAGCTAATAATTATTTGTCAGTTTTATTTATTCAGTTGATTACAAAATTAAAATTAAACCCGGATATATACATCACATCTTTGAAACGAAGTGTAACAATACGAAAACAAGATCGGAACAAATGGTAACATAGCATCATAAAATATAGGAAAAGCATTACACTTCATGATTGTGTAATGAAAAATAATTACTGCAATAAATTGTATTGAATATTTTGAATTAAATACAATGAGCATTTAGGGTATTTTAATATCTTGCATTTTACATATAATTAAGAAGTCTACAATTAATATATCTCGCGTAAGAAAATAATCTATGGAAGAATTTTCATTTATTGGGAATAGTGAAATTGAAGCAATTGAGCAACTTTATCAAAGTTATCTGGAAGATCCTGAGTCGGTTGATAAAAGTTACCAATTGTTTTTTAAAGGTTTTGATTTTGCCAAAAAGAATTATGAAACATCAACTCAAGGTGTTGTAGGAAAGGAATTTAATGTGGTTAACCTGATTCATGGTTACCGTCAACGAGGACATTTATTTACCAAGACAAACCCTGTGCGTTCTCGACGTCAGTATTTTCCATCATTAGACATTGATACATTTGGCTTGGAAAAGTCGGATCTGGAAACGGAATTTGAAGCGGGTAAAGATTTAGGTCTGGGGAAAGCCAAATTGAAAGATATCATTAACCATCTCCAAAAAACATATTGTGAATCTGTTGGAGTCGAATATTTATATATCAGACATCCGGATGTTGTTGCCTGGCTAAAGCAAAAAATGGAAGCAGTTCAAAATACGCCTTCGTTTTCTGTAGACAAGAAAAAGTCAATTTATGACCAGTTAAGTGTTGCTGCCGGATTTGAAGGATTTATTCATAAGAAGTTTGTAGGACAAAAAAGATTCTCACTGGAAGGATGTGAGGTAATTATTCCTGGATTACATGCCATCATCAATAAAGGTGCTGAGCTTGGCGTTAAAGAAGTCATGATTGGAATGGCTCACAGAG
>JBNKGY010000047.1:0-22201 GCA_050290065.1 Marinilabiliaceae bacterium | reverse complement strand
GCCTCAAAAATGAAGCTTTCTTATCTGCCACTTGAGTTTTCGTGCAAGTACTATTTATGCAGTTTAATATTACCAGTATACTAAACTGAATTTAATTGTAACTGTTTTTCTATTGTACTATATCTAATACAATTAAAAAACAATAAGGTTTGCCTGATTGCTGTTTTCACGTTTTGTAGTATGATTTTAAAAAATTAGAAATGAGTTAATTATAAATTGTATCATACTATTAAAACATGATAAATATTAGATGTAAATCTGTGTTGTAAAATAAAACTCAATGTGTTGGTAGCTAGATAAATGTGAGTATCTAATTAGTGGTTGTTGTTTCAATTTGTATTTAAGATTTAGTAATTAGAATGTTTTAACAATTATATAATGAACGTTTATACCCCATTTGTGTTTAGTTATTAATGCTAAAAATGATATTAAAAAATTATTGACCCCTATTAAAGTTGATTTATAAGGGTAAAAAAAGTAAAAATGTAACACTACCCCCTGTTGGAGTAAAATTAAAATTGAATTTAAATGAATACCCATAGTACAGAGTGTAATAGCTGTTTAAATGACAATTGTATTATTAAAAAACACTTGTCTGAACCAGGAATTGAAAAGTTTTTGGAAAGTAAAAACACTATGCGCTGTAGAAAAAGTCAGAGTATTATTATTGAAGGTGCACCAATACACGGACTGTACTTTGTTCATACCGGAAAGGTAAAAGTTTTCAATACCGGGATTAATGGGCGTGAGCAAATTTTACGTTTTGCTCGTAATGGGGAAATGTTAGGTCAGCGTGGCTTTAGTTCAAGTCAATGTTATCCTAGTGGTGCTGTAGCGCTGTCAGAAACACGTATGTGCCATTTTACTTTAGATAATATGCGTAATATGCTTAAATCATTACCTAATATGGCTTATGACTTTATGGTCTATTATGCCGAGGAATTAAACAGGAGTGAAACCAAGGTTAGAATGTTTGCTCATATGACCGTTCGAGAAAAGGTAATTGATGCCTTATTATATATTAATAGAAAGTTTGGATTAAAAGATGGTTATTTAGCTGTTCTGTTAAGTCGTAAAGATATTGCTGATTTTGCCGGAACAACTGAAGAACAAGTGATCCGAATAATCTCCGGTTTAAAAAAAGAAAAATTGATTATTTGCAAAGGAAAGTTGATTGGAATACCGGATAAAGAGCGGCTTGGTAAGGAGATTGATGAACATCACTATTTTATACAGAGTTAGCTAAGAAACACATATACAGTAATATACACAAAAAAACCTGCGGTTTCGCAGGTTTTTTTGTGTATATACGCATAATATAAAGTGACAAAAAGACTACTAAAACATTGTAAATGCCATAAAATGCATGTTTAAAACACCGTAGTTTTATCATCAGAATCAATCATAGTAAGTAAGTAATTAAAAATCCATTGAGCAACGGCATAATGGTAAAACGATTCTTAGTGTTTTGCTTATTAAGGTACTTCTTATAAATATAGAAAAGAGCTCTTAAAATATACTGGTATTTTAATGAAGTAAATTAATTTTCAACATAAACGCATCAAAAATTATTGTCGGAGTAAAAATAACGGAAGTAATTTTTGATGAGTTTAAAACTTAAATTCGAATATGAAACAGGTATGACCAGCATAAAATTATTGACACTCGATCACGTGAATGAATTTTACAATGGTTATCAGGTTTTATTTAATTTTTTAAACATGAAGAAAATATTAACGCTGATTACAGCTATTGTTTGTCTAGGTACAAGCAAAGCTCAAGTTTCTTTTTCAGGACAATACCGCGCCAGGGGTGAGGTGCGTAATGGTTTTAAAAAGCCAATATTTGAAGGTCAGGAACCGGCTGCATTTATTGAACACAGGGCCAGGATAACTGCAGATTATAAAAAGGAGAAAGTAGGCTTTAAGGTTTCATTACAAGATGTTAGAATTTGGGGCGAAACAGGACAGATTAATAAATCTGATCAGTTGTTAAGTGCTCATGAAGCTTATGGAGACTATTACTTGTCTGATAAATCAACTTTTAGAATAGGGCGTCAGGAAGTAATATATGATGATCATCGTTTCTTTGGGAGTTTGGATTGGGCTATGCAGGGTCGATCGCTGGATGCATTCCGTTATATGTATAAAAATGAGAGTACCAGTTTTGATGTAATGTTTAGCTGGAATCAACCAGGGTATGGCGATGGGGCTCCGGAACCCGCAAAGCTTGTAGGTAATGAATATATGGTGACTACAGGTGGAGGAGAAAATCCTCGTATTTTTAATCTGGGACTACCTAAAAGCCAGCAGATGGCTTATTACAAGAAGAGTTTTAGTGGTGGAGATATAGGTATTATGCTTGAGAATGATATATACAATTCATCATCTGTGGCTAATGAAACTTATAGTAATGTTACATTAGGGGTATCACCAAACTTTTCAACGGATAAATTGAAATTCGGAGGACAGTTTTTTTATACCGGAGGAACGGCCAATAAAGTAGATGATGGTAATGGAGGAGCTACCAGTATTGATTTATCAGGATTTATGATTAATGCTTATGTTCAGGCAACGGGTGTTACAGGTTCTCCTTTATTAGGTATAGATTATTTAAGCGGTGATGACCAAACGTCGGGAGATAAAGTAGAAGGATGGTCGCCTAAATATGGTACAAACCATAAGTTTTATGGTTTTATGGATTATTTCTATGTGGGTAACGGGCATGGAGGTGGAAATGCCATGAGTGCTGGTTTAGTTGATATCTATTTAAAAACAGCTTTTAAAGTAGGTAAAGCAAAAGTGTTAGCACACTTGCATCAGTTTATGTCGGCAGAAGAAAGAGTGAATGCAACAAGTGGAGAGAGTTTTGATGGAGCTTTAGGAACAGAGCTTGATTTAGTATTTGTGAAAAAGCTTGCCCCTGAGTTGGTGTTTAAAGCAGGTTATTCTCAAATGTTTGGAATAACAGATACCATGAAACAGCTGAAGTTTGGTAATCCGGATCAGGAAATTCAAGGAATGCAGTCATGGGGATGGGTGATGTTAGCGTTTACTCCTAAGTTTTTGTAAACAGATATCTAAATACTAATCATAAATATTTAATGAAACCTGTATTACCACAGTAAATAATTGATCACGCAATAACATATAATAAGAATAGCTGTGGTAATCATGGTTTCTCTAAAATTTAAACGAATCTATCAGGATTAATTACAAGTTAGGACGATATGGGACTATAATTTTTAGTCCACATATTTAGTTTTGTGGACCAATAGAAAATATCGGAGTTCGTCAGTCTTGATACTTGAATCTTGATACTAAAAATAAAAAGTATGAAAAAGTATAATATCTTAAGAAAGAGTGCATTAATATTCGGTTTAGCAGCCTTATTAACGTCATGTGGCGGATCTGGAAAAAAATCATCCGCATCTGTTTCCACCGAAACTGAGTCTGCTGGTTTATTAATTGAAAAACCTCAGTTGACTTTTGGATTTATCAAGTTAACTGATATGGCTCCATTAGCGATAGCTAAAGAGTTGGGTTATTTTGAAGATGAAGGGTTATTTGTAACCATTGAGGCACAAAGTAACTGGAAAAATGTATTGGATCGAGTGATTGACGGAGAATTAGATGGATCACACATGTTGGCTGGTCAGCCTATTGCTGCAGCTTGTGGTTTTGGACGCCAGGCAAACTTGGTAACGCCTTTTTCAATGGACTTAAATGGAAATGGAATTACGGTTTCCAATGCAATTTGGGATAAAATGAAAAAGAATGTTCCAACCAACGGAGATGGAACGTTAGTTCACCCGATTAAAGCAGATGCACTTAAGCCGGTTATTAAGGAGTATAAAGATAATGGTAGCCCATTTAAAATGGGTATGGTTTTCCCGGTATCAACGCACAACTACGAAATCAGATATTGGTTAGCAGCAGCCGGAATTCATCCCGGAATGTATACATCAGATAATATTCAGGGTCAGGTAGATGCTGATGTGTTATTATCGGTAACTCCACCACCACAAATGCCCGCTACTCTTGAAGCTGGAACTATTCACGGATATTGTGTTGGTGAGCCATGGAATCAGCAGGCTGTATTTAAGCAAATTGGAGTACCTGTAGTTACTAACTATGAAATTTGGAAGAACAATCCTGAGAAGGTATTTGTAATGACAGAAAAATTCATAACCGAAAATCCAAATACTGCAATAGCCGTTACAAAAGCTTTAATCAGGGCTGGAAAATGGTTAGATGAACCTGCAAACAGAGCCAAAGCTGTAGGTATCCTTTCTAAATCAGATTATGTGGGAGCTGATTCTATTGTGATTGCCAACTCTATGACAGGAACTTTTGAGTTCGAAAGAGGCGATAAGAGATCATTACCTGATTTTAATGTGTTTTACAGATACCATGCAACCTATCCTTTTTATTCAGATGCCGTTTGGTTTTTGACTCAGATGCGTCGTTGGGGACAGATTTCTGAACCAAAATCAGATGAGTGGTATCAGTCGACAGCTAAAAAGGTATATAAGCCAGAGATTTGGAAAAAAGCTGCTGAATTGTTAGTAGCGGAAGGAAAAATTCCAGCATCAGAAATTCCTGCAACAGATGGTTATAAAGTCGCAACCTCTGATTTTATTGATGGAATAGAATTCGATGGAAAGAAACCCAATGAGTATTTGACTAAATTCTCAATTGGTAACAAAGATATTTAGTGATTAGATAAGTATCAAGTATCAAGACACAAGTATCAAGACGTACATGCTTTGAACATCTCTGTTTCAGAAGGAAAGTAATGTTCTAGATATTAAAAATGTATATTTCAAGCTGTAAATCATCTTGATACTTAATACTTGTATCTTGATACTTAAAGAAAAAAGATGGTTCATATAGGTTTTTGAATCAGGTTACGATTGCCAAACCTAACCTTTAGCATGAACACGTTTTTTAGTTGGTGAGTCTGATAAGGTACATCTCTTTCCGGAAGTACGGTGTACCTTATCTCACAACGAAAAAGGAAAAAACAGTAAAATGTAAACCACCATCAATCCAACTAAAAAAAAGACTTTTATGGAATCAAAAATAATACAGGCATTAAAATGGGTAGGTTTCGGCTTTTTCGAGCCACTCATTCAACTCATTAAAGGACAAGAGATAGAAAAAAATATTCGGTTGGTACTCAAGCAAATTATAGTGCCGATTTTATCCGTTTTTATTTTTCTGGGCGTATGTAATATTGGCGCCAGTTATTTATATAAAATCGAGAGAGAAAGAAAAATTGAGAAAACCAGAGATGTTCAGGGTGATGAAGCGGCTTTGAAGATGCAGGAATGCATCGATTCCGGTGATTTGAGCTGCAAACCTAATTCATTACCATCTCCTTCAGATGTTATAGATGGAGCTATCGCATTGTGGGAAGATCATAAAATGATAGCTAAAAGTAAATCTGATTTTAAAGAGAGAACTGCTGCGATCAACAAAAAAAGAAAAGCTGCCGGTCAAGCAGAAATAACTTACACCGGCCGCCCTTCCTTTGTAGATCAGATTATTACCAGTTTAGAAACTGTGTTTGCCGGATTTTTATTGGCAGCATTATTAGCCATACCGGCAGGTATCGTGTTGGGTTTGAGCGAAACTCTGCGTACATCGTTAAACTGGATTATACAAATATTAAAACCAGTATCTCCGGTAGTATGGCTGCTTTTAGTGTCTATGGTTGTAAAAACTGTACTGGCCAATTCCGATTCTGATAAATCCTTTGTGATATCCTTTATAAGTGTAGGATTCTGCAGTATGTGGGCCACCTTAGTGAATACGGCTATGGGCGTTTCTTCTGTTGATAAAGATTATCTGAATGTTTCAAAAGTGTTGCGATTAGGGGTGTTTAGTAATGTGTTTAAAGTGATATTGCCAGCTTCTATTCCAATGATATTTACAGGATTACGTATTACCCTATCGGTTTCATGGATGGTACTTATTGCTATTGAACTACTGGCTCAAAGCCCCGGTTTAGGTTCATTTGTTTGGGAAGAATTCCAGAATGGAGCAAATGATTCTAATGCAAAGATTATTGTAGCCATGTTTGTTATTGGTATTATTGGATTTTTGTTAGACCGGATTATGATGTTTATTCAAAAACTAGCAAGCTTCGATAGTAAGTAATTCATCTTTAAACTACTTTTTAATATGGCAGCATTTTTAGAATTAAGGAATGTGTCCAAATCATATGGTTCAGGCGATAAAAAGGTTGAAGTATTAAAGGACATTAATTTAAGTATTGAAGAAGGTGAATTTATTGCAATCGTTGGATTTACCGGGAGTGGAAAAACAACCCTGATTAGTTTGATAGCCGGATTAATTCAACCTGATGAGGGAGAGATATTTTTGAAAGGGAAAAAAATTAGTGGTCCTGGTCCGGATAGAGGTGTGATTTTTCAAAACTACTCTTTGCTTCCCTGGCTTTCTGTTCAGGGAAATGTGGAGCTGGCAGTGAAGCAGGTTTTCCCGGATATGAAAGCTCAGGAGCGGCTGGATATTGTAAAAAAATATGTTGGGATGGTTAATTTAACCCCTGCACTACATAAAAAACCAACTGAACTTTCAGGTGGTATGAGACAGAGAGTTTCTGTTGCCCGGGCTCTGGCAATGGATCCTGAGGTACTTTTAATGGATGAACCATTAAGTGCCCTGGATGCATTAACAAGAGGGTCGTTACAAATTGAGATAGAAAAAATCTGGAGGGAGTCGAAGAAAACAGTCATGCTAATTACTAATGATGTTGATGAAGGTATTTTATTGGCAGATAGGGTTATCCCTTTAACTCCTGGTCCGAAATCAACTTTAGGTACAGAATTTCAGATAGACTTTAAAAGACCTAGAGACAAGGCGGCTATAAATGCTGATCTGAATTTTAAAAAAGAACGAAATGCGATTATCGCCTATCTGAATGAAGTCGGAGTTCATAGATCAGCCAATAAGAATGAGGTATTTGAGTTACCTGATATTCAGCCCAAGATTAAGCCAAGAAATAGATTTGTAATTAACCGTTAAAGCCAGAGCTATGAACACAGTAACATCAAATAAAATAATGTTGGAGTGTGTAGATTTAAAAAAATCATATCCCATGAGTAATGGAGAATTTGTGGTTTTAGAGGACTTCCAACTTCAAATCAAAGAAAAAGAGTTTATTTCAATCATAGGCCATTCTGGTTGTGGAAAATCAACCCTGCTTACAATGATAGCGGGATTAAATGAAATCACAAAAGGTAGAATACTCCTGGAAGCCAATAAAATAGATGGTGCTGGTCCAGATAGAGCGGTGGTGTTTCAATCACCCAGTTTATTTCCATGGATGACGGCATTGGAGAATGTAATGTTGGGTGTAAAGCAGGTTTTTGCACATGCTACTAAAAAACAACGAGAAGATATTTGCAAATATTATTTAGACAAAGTAGGTTTGTCAGATTCCTTTCATCAAAAAGCAAAAAGCCTGTCGCAGGGTATGCAACAGCGGGTAGGAATTGCCAGAGCTTTTGCGCTTAAGCCAAAAGTTTTATTGTTGGATGAGCCCTTTGGAATGTTAGATTCCATGACACGGGTTGAGTTGCAAGACGTGCTGATTGATGTATGGGCGAAGGAAAAAATTACAGCTGTTATGGTGACGCATGATGTGGATGAAGCCATATTTTTATCGGATCGTGTGATTATGATGACAGGCGGACCATATGCAAAAGTGGGTGATGTAGCACATATAAATCTTGAACGCCCCAGACATAGAAAGGAAACGATTCAACATCCGGAATTTTATCAGCATCGTCAGCATTTGCTGGAGTTTCTTGATCATTAAAAAACAAACCCTATGGTTAAAGCTAATTGTAAAACATGTGAAAACTCCGAATGTCTCATTAAAAAACATATTGATAAGGAAAGTCTACAGGCCTTTGTTTCACAGAAAAATGCCTTCCGTTGTCAAACCGGTCAGCAATTTATTTTGGAAGGAGCTCCGGTTAGTGGTTTGTATTTTATTTATGAGGGTAGTGTAAAAGTTTACAAGCAAACAGGTGGAAGAAACTCTCAGATTATCCGTTTTTCAAAGGATGGAGAGATTGTGGGACATAGGGGATTTGGTACCAACTATGTTTATGATATAAGCGCGAGTGCACTTTCCGATACTGTTTTATGTCATTTTTCATCAAAGATATTAATAGATATGCTACATCAAACACCTGAACTGATGTTTGATTTTATGCTTTTTTATGCCGATCAGTTACAAAAAAGTGAAGCCAATGCAAAACGTTTTGGCAAAATGACTGTTAAGGATAAAGTAATTAATGGATTGTTGTTTATAAAGAGAAAGTTTGGTCAGTCAGATGGATTTTTTAACTTAACTTTATCTCGTAAAGATATAGCCGATTTCGCAGGTACTTCACAAGAACAGGTTATCAGGGTAATTTCCGCACTTAAAAAGGAAGGCTTACTCATTGTTAAGGGAAAAAGAATTGGAATTCCTGACATGCCAAAGATGGAGGCAAAGCTAAGCGAACATGGCTATTTTCTGGAAGGCTGATTTCAGCATTTATCTTCAAAAATACTAACCTGAATTCAATATATGATGTCGAATTCAGGTTACTTGTCATATTCGCATATAGTAAATTATAAAACGATGATGTTAACTTTTCAGGATGCACAGGATCGGATTTTAAATAAAGCCATCTCAAAACAAACCCACAAGGTAAAACTACAAGAGGCCTTATACGCCGTTTTAGCCGAAGATGTAACTTACGATGTTAACATGCCGCCCTTTCATAAATCGGCGATGGATGGCTACGCATGTGCAAGGGCAGATCTGGATAAAACGTTAACCGTAATGGATACCATCCATGCAGGTAAAGATGTACAAATCAAGTTATCATCGGGTCAGTGCGTAAAAATTATGACCGGGGCTCCTTTGCCGGAAGGTGCAGATATGGTATTTATGCAAGAGGATTCTGAAAAGTTAAATGAAAATCAGGTACGCTGTACAAATCTGTCTTCAAAAACAAATGTATGCCATCAAGGTGAAGATTTTAAAATCGGAGATGTTGTTGTTCCGGTAAATACATGCCTTCAGCCAAAGCATATGCCCTTACTTGCAGGAGCCGGATATGCAGAAGTTTTAGTTTTTAAAAAACCTGCAATAACTATCATGGTTACCGGCACTGAGCTGGTAGAACCTGATCAAAAGCCGGAGCCATATCAAATTCGCAATAGCAATGCATCTCAAATTATGGGTCAGCTAAAATCAATGTGGCTCTCCTGTCAATATAATGGTATACTTAAGGATGATGTCTCTTCTCTAAAAAAGAACATTGCAGCAGCCCTCAACAAAAGTGATGTATTAATCATGAGTGGGGGTGTATCGGTTGGAGAGTATGATTTAGTACCTGATATTATCAAAGAACTGGGACTCACTATTGAAGTTGATAAAACAGCGATTCAGCCCGGCAAGCCCATGGTGTTTGCTCATGGTAAGGGAAAATACATTTTTGGATTATCTGGTAATCCGGTTGCTTCGTTTATTCAGTTTGAATTGTATGTTAAACCCTTTATGTATGCATTACAGGGATGTAAATGGAAACCGCAGGTGTTTCAATTGCCCATTCAAAATGAATTTAAACGCAGAAAAACAGACAGACATATGTTTGTGCCAGCTCAAATTACCAGTGATAGTAAGGTAGAACCCATAAAATTTCATGGATCAGCCCATATTGGGGCCCTGTGTCATGCGGATTGTTTAATGGAAATACCTATTGGTGAAAAGTTACTTAATAAAGGAGACATGGTATTTATCCGTCCTTTGTAAATTCTAATCCATTTTGCTAAACAATCTCAACATCTCAGTGTTTTTTAAAGTAATGTCTATTATTACTCTTGATACTTGTGTCTTGATACACAATACTATTTATTATGTCAAAACTTTCGCACTTAAATAAAAAAGGAGAGGCCAATATGGTTGATATTGGTCAAAAACCTGATCAGGAAAGAAAAGCCCTGGCTAAAGGCGTTATTTTCCTAAAGCCGAAAACCATCGAACTGATTAAAGAAAATAACCTAAAAAAAGGGGACGTTTTGTCAACTGCCCGCATTGCTGGTATACAAGCCGCTAAAAAAACTCCTATGCTTATTCCTCTTTGTCATACCTTGCTTTTAAA
The DNA here is from genome assembly GCA_050290065.1 of Marinilabiliaceae bacterium. GTDB lineage: Bacteria > Bacteroidota > Bacteroidia > Bacteroidales > Marinilabiliaceae > Saccharicrinis. The sequence goes on along the minus strand of JBNKGY010000047.1, from coordinate 12,009 downwards.
CAAGGTATCTGTAGACTTTAAAATTAAAAAAGATAAAGTGATTGTGGAGGCAGAAACACGCTGTACTGGAAAAACTGGAGTTGAAATGGAAGCCTTGACGGCTGCAAGTGTAGCTTGTTTAACGATTTATGATATGTGTAAAGCGATAGACAAAGAAATGGAAATAGGGAATATTGTTTTGGTATCAAAAGAAAAAAAATAACATGAATATCAGCGAAATAAGTTTAGGTATAATTACAATGAGCGATAGAGCTTCTTCCGGACAATATAAGGATGAAAGTGGTCCTCTGGTAGAGAAAATGACAAGTTCCTTTTTTGATAAGCAAAACATTAAAGTGCAAACAGAAACTGTCATCCTGCCTGATTCAGAAGAGATGTTGAGAACCAATATTCTATTAATGAAGAAGCAAATGCAGGTTATTGTAATTACTGGAGGTACAGGTTTGGGCCCACGGGATATTAGTCCGGATGTCGTTAATCCAATGCTTACAAAAAAAATTCCGGGGATTATGGAAATGATTCGGGTTAAATATGGTATGAATTTTCCCAATGCCTTATTAAGTAGAGCCTTGGCTGGTGTTATTAATGATGTTTTAATTTATGTGATACCCGGTAGTCCAAAAGCTGTTAAGGAATACATGGACGAAATTTTACCTACCATAACCCATTCTTTAAAGATGATACATGGAGGAAGCCATTAGGTTTGATATACATTCAAATGTAAATGAATTACGCAGAGATTGATAACCAGATTCGGACATCAGATCTTAATCAACACAATGCAGGTTGATAACCGTCACTCTACAACAAATATTGATTTCCTGCAAAGGCATATTCAACACTTGCTTCCAGCGCTTTATTCATCAGCGGAATATTGTGCTTACCAGAACAATGATTAAAAGCTGCCCTTTTAATTTTGAACTTTTTTAATGCTTCAGTAGTGTTTTCTACCTGCTCATCAGAAGCTCGGTTCAGGTGCATACCTCCAACAATAAATTCAATCTCACTGATACCCGTTTGCGTGATTGCTGTTTGAATCATATTTTCAATTCCGTTATGCGCACATCCCGTAAAAATAATAAGCTTTTCATCTTTAATGGCGCTTATAAATATTTCATCTTCAAAAGTATCCGGAAGCAAATGACCTTCTTTTTGAACAAATAAATAGGAATCGGTAAATGTATGATTTGCACTTCTTGTGATACGTGGAAGAATGAATAATCCGGGTATGATTTCTTCTACATCTTCAACAAACATAAAACGGTTATTAACCTGGTTAAAACGTTTTCGTAACGGAAACCCAATTCGTCTGTTATACCCATGCGAAACACTCCAGCGTTCGTTAAGTGTTTCTTTCTTTAAAATAATTTTCGCCGTTTTATTCAATACCAAAAACTCTTCTAATCCGCCCGTGTGGTCATAGTGTGCATGGCTCAAAACCACAAAATCCACTTTGCTCAAGTCCTTATTTAGTTTCTTTGCATTCTGAATAAAAGCATCTGTTTTACCGGTATCAAAAAGAATGATTTTCCCATTGAATTCAATTAAAATGGAAAGTCCATGTTCACTTCTATAAGCATTGGAGCCTCTTTCATTGTCGATGAGGATAGTAACTTCCATTTTACATAAATTTTAGGTAAAGGTAGCTGAAAATACCAGGAGCTTACTGTACTCTGGTCCAACATACCTTTCGGCCAATTAACGAAAAGCCGATATATCCTTTTACATGCAATATGCTGTCATTGTCATCAAACCACATGTAACACTTATAAATACTACCAGAATTAGGATCGTAGATAGTGCCGGAATTCCATTCTTCTTCATCCTGATCATATTTAAAATCCCTCAGTATTTCCAGCCCTAAAATTTTTCTGTTTCTTAATTGTTCTTCTGGATTTTCATCGTCTAATTTAGGCTTTCCATCAGCTTCATATGGTTTTTTAAGCCAGATTATTTTTCCGGAAAAAGTTCCATCATTGTTTTTGACTATTTCAATTTTTGAATCTTTATTCTGCGTTAACCAAATACCTATAATATTGTCCTCAGTAGCATACACATTGTAACAAGAAAACAAAATAATAATCAGAGAAATTAGCGTTTTAAAGTTCATGTTTATTAAATTTAAGCGTAATTCATTGCCTGGATAACAGATGCGAGGTTTCTTATTAAATCGAAAATAAAATACCATTTTTCTATATCAAGACATATCTGTTGTACTGGATTACCAAAACATTGTTTCGATATATTGCAGCAAGTTTGTAAAATGATATTTTTAACCAGCTCTTTGCATAAACCTGGTTTATTTTATTTCAGAATCGAACGAACGATAGGTATTGTATTTTAAATTGAAAATATCCTTAATATAATAATTATGAATAATTACAGAAAACTATTACCCTACGTGTTATTTGTTGTCGCAGTTTTAATATTTACCTCATGCCTTCCCGGAGGAGGATCACATAGCCCTTTAAAACCTGCAGGATTTTTCTCAGGTATATGGCATGGGTGGATTGCTCCATTCTCTTTGATCCTGAGTATTTTTAATAAGTCAATATCCATCTATGAACCATTCAATACAGGTTGGTGGTATGATTTTGGATTTTATATTTCCATCATTTCCGGATTTGGCGGTATTCAGTTTATCCGTAAAAAAAGAAAAAATTAGGTGGCTTACATCCATAGAAAATAAGACAGAATTCGTCGAAAATATTTTTTAAAGAATATATGATAACCATACAGGTATAATGCCCGTAGAGGATTTAACAAAATTTTTTAAACCTCATATATGAAGCATTTTATACTTTTAAGTTTGTTATGTGTTTTTTTAATAAATAGTAAGGCACAAACTTTTACAGAAACTACTATTGGAAGTAATCTTTTATCTCCTGATAATATTACAAGAGTTGATTTAGATAAAGATGGGGATATTGATATCCTATGTTTTGAAGGAGATACCGACATCGAATATTTTGTAAATGATGGATCTGGAAATTTTTCTCAACGAACCATCTATACTTTTTTAGATAGCCCTAGATATTTCGAAGTTGCGGATATGGATAATGATGGAGAATTGGATATAGTGGCTTGCTCGATAGGTGATGATCAAACTGTACTTTTAAAAAATGATGGTTCAGAAAACTTTACACAATCCTTTATTACAAACGGAAATGCAGAATTAATAAACCCCGGATTTTTTACAATTGCCAACTTTGATGACGATAATTTAAAAGATATTGTTATTTCAGCGTCTTCTGCTATTGGAGATGCCCTGGGTTTATTCTTCATAAAAAATAACGGAAATGGGAGTTTCTCTTCTCCACAAGAGATTCAAGCTGATGATGACATGATTCAACAAGTCGTATCAGGAGATTTTGATGGCGATACAGATATGGATATTGTGGTTACGCGTAGCTCTTATTTTAGTTCAAAAGGGTTATACAAAGGTGTAAATAATGGTTCTGGTAGCTTTGTGTATTCTGCTATTGATGAGACGTTTAGATGTGATCAGCTGGAGATAGTAGATTTTGATTTTGATACTGATATGGATTTTATCATCAGAAAAGAAGATAATAGTATATATTGGTATGAGAATGACGGCAGTTTTAACTTTACTCCACATGAAATTCCCCATACGCAAACGGATCTTATTTATTTTCAAGCTATTGATGCAGGTAGTGATAATGATATGGATTTATTCTTCTATACTTTTGTAAATGCTTCCATTTCAGAGTCTCGTTTTAAATTGGGTATTATTGAAAATGATGGTTTGGGTGGATTTTCTGAAGTATATTATCTCGAAAATCTTGATGAGATAGAATCAGCATTTGCTGAAGACATAGGTAATGACGGAGATATAGATTTCTTTATTGGATCATATCAGAATAGTACTTTGGTAGAATATAAAAACACTACTATTAATCTACCTACACAATTAGATAATCCTATTGCAAATTTAACTGAGGTATATCCTAATCCAGCTGATAATTTTATTAATGTTGATAATCCAGAGGTGATTACCTCCGTTGTTATAAGTGACATTACCGGAAGAGAAGTGAAAGTAGTTCAGGTAAATGATGCTTATGCATCAATTGATATTTCAGAATTAAGTTCTGGTATTTATAATCTGTTAATTAATACAGAAGAGGTAACTAGTATGAAGCGCATTGTAAAGAAATAAAAACGAGTTGAACTCAGGTTTGAAAGCGGCACGATTTCTCGTTCCGCTTTATTTGTTGCCACTTTTTGCCTGTGAGTTTGATTTCGGATTTAATCCACAATATGTATTAGAAAGTATATTGTACCTTGAAATTACTTCAAAACAAGATACTTCGTTGCCTCACCTCACCTCTCAGAACGATACTCCCAATAATTGAATCGGGACATGTTATGCTTCGTTTCTGTGGAGCCTTGTAACACCGTACATTCATTATTCATAACAAATTTCAAATACATAATCCGGTTTTAAAAATCTCCACCGAATTAATAAAATAGCAGAAATGATTTTGGAGTCATAAAAGTTTTATGTATTCCTGAGGTTTGTTTATGATACAAAATGTTACTATTTTCCGCATGCTTAAGCCGAAATATTCAGAATATTATACCAGTTTTTGGGAATGGGTTTGGCCGATTTATCAGAACATCCAAAATTACAAGAGTATACTCTAATTTCTAATAAACAAATATGCTTCAAAAAATTTTAACCTTACTTGCGTTTGTTATTGTAGTTCAAACTTATGCTCAACAAACGCCTTCTAAAAACATTATCGATAATGGAATTAAATACTATGATGATGGAAATTATTCAGATGCCATAGAGACCTTTAGCCTGGTAAATGAAAATGATTCTAATTACAACTGGGCCGTGGCCGAAAAGGCCATGACTTACCTGGCTATGGAGAAATATGATAGCACCATTATTATTGCTAACTATGGGCTTTCACTCCCAGGTAATAATCACATGCATTTAATGCGAACTTTGGGTACAGCCTATGATGATATGGGAAATTCAGAGAAAGCCATTGAAGTTTATTCACAGGCCCTTAAAACGTATCCTTATGCTTATTTGTTGCATTACAATTTAGGTATCACTTATTTAAAAAATGAAGATTACGAAAAGGCTCAAAGGTGTTTTCAGGAGGCCCTTCGTTGTAATCCATTCCATGCCTCCAGTCATATGCAACTGGGTAAAATGGCAGCTCGACAAAAACAATTTACCAGGGCCATGCTATCTCTCGAAACCTTTTTAGCCCTGGAACCGGCAAGTAACAGAAGTAACAGCATTCTGGTATATATTGAAAATCTATCGAATAACTACATAGATACCACAGGAGTTGACTTTATCGATACTGTTGATGATAATTCATTTTTTGAGGAAGTTGATCATTATTTCAGAGCAAAAGTGGTGTTGAGTGATCGCTATCCATTGCCTGTTGAATTTAATGCCTCATTGGTAAAACAATCTAAAATGCTTTTTGATGTTTTACCATTAGATACAATAATTGATGATTTTTGGGTTCAGCAATATTTCCCATTTTATAAAAAAATTAAGGAAGGAGGACATCTGGAATCCTTTTTATATACCATCTTAAGATCTACAGGTAATGATAATGTTCAAAAATACATCTCCAAAAAGGAAAAAGAATTGAAAGAATTTTACAGTACCGGAAGTGGGCTGTCGAAAATAAAAAAGATGCGATATGCAAATATCACTGGTGAACGCAGGTTGTACGAATTTAGCTATTATGATAGCGGCGAAGTGAACTCCATCGGTAATTCTAATGAAGAAGGCCATGAAGTGGGAGAATGGCAATATTTTCATTCAAATGGTGAAATGATGGCAGAAGGTCATTTTGTTAATGGTAAAAAAGATGGTGAATGGAAGTATTATAATGAATATGGACAATTGAAAAGCAAAGAGAATTTTGCAGAGGGCGAATTGAATGGCGAATGGGTGCATTACAATGCAACTACAGGAAACAAAAGTGTTGAGGCTAATTATATCAATGGAAAAGTAGATGGAGATGTGATTTGGTATGACGAATTTGGAAACGTAACAGGGATTAATCATTATATTGATGATGAACGCAATGGTCCTGCTGCCGGGTACTATTCAAACGGTTCGTTACTTGATACTTTTAATTACGTGAAAGATGAATATGAAGGTTTATATACCTCTTACTATCCTGATGGAAATATAAGCATACTGAAGAATTATACTGAAGGAAAAGGTTCAGGAGAATATAAAAGTTATCATGCCAATGGACAAATATCATCTATTGGTAATCTGGTGGATGGAGAAGAAGAGGGGCGTTGGAGAAGTTATTACCCCAATGGGAATTGGTATAGACAGGAAACTTATAAAAAGGGAATTGTTGTTGGGCAAAAGAAAGAGTTTAACATCAAAGGAATTGTATCAGAGGAAGATACTTATGATGCTGAAGGCAATAATAATGGTGTGTTTAAATATTACGAAAATGATGGCACTTTAAATATTCTGGAAGAACATAAAGACAATAAAATTGTAAAAGTGACCAGCATTGATGCAAATGGAAACGAAATCGCATCTTTTGGTGATGAAAATTCAACATTTGATTTTATTACCTATGATACCAAGGGAAGAAAAATTACTTCCGGTGCTTTTGAGGAAGGGAAAAAGTCGGGAGAATGGATTCTGTATCACAAAAACGGGAATGTATTTCAAAAAAGCAACTACCAAAATAGTAAGTTGGTCTCTGATGTGCAGTTGTATTATACCAATGGACAATTAAAAGCAAAATATTCATACGAGGATGGAATGTTGCAAGGAGAATATAAAAAGTATGAAATGAATGGTTTGTTAATTACCCATGGTTATTATAAAGATGGTAATTACGATAACTTCTGGACATACTATTTAGATGATGGCACACTCGATCAAAAGGTCTACTACGACAATAATATAGCAAATGGTTGGGCAACAAACTATGGGGTAGAGGGTGATACTTTGTTGCGAATCAGGTATTTAAATGGTAAAATCCTGGCATTCCAAAACTATAACTCAAAAGGAGAATTGTTAAATGAGTATGACCTGCTCAAAAGTGATGGATACCAGATAATGAGCGATTCTGATTATGTTACTGCAAGTTGTAGCTTAAAAGGTGGTAAATATGAAGGTGACTTTTATTGGTATCATCCCAATGGAAAAGTGAGTTCAAAACGTACTTATCTGAACGATGAAAGAAATGGTGAGTTTAGGAGCTATTATTACAACGGAGAATTACGAACAGAAGGACAATATTTGAATGGTAAAAGAATCGGGAAATGGACAGGTTACTATCCTGATGGGAAATTATATGAAGAGTATTATTATGTGGAAGGTGAAAAAGATTCCATTGATTATACATACTATGAAAATGGACAAGTGAAACTGTCTCAAACTTATTTTAATGGAATTCTGCATGGAGATGTAATGCATTATGATATCAATGGTGAACTAATGATTAAACAAATATATGATCAGGATGAGTTTGTTGGTTATCAGTATTTTGTCAACAATCAACTTTGTGATACTATTCACATAAAAGATCCGGATACTCATGTGGTTGCTTATTATAACAATGGTGTAAAGAGCTTTGAGGTGAAATTAAAACACTATAACTACGATGGAGAAAGGATCAAATATTATAGTGATGGATCCGTTAGACAGACGCGAAGTTTTAAAAGTGGATTATTAGAGGGGCCAAGTATTAATTACTATCCAAATGGACAAATTAGGAATAAATCAGTTTATAAAGATGATTTGCGCGAAGGGAAATTTGTTGAGTATAAGGAAAATGGAAATAGAAAGACGTCAGTAATGTATAAACACGGTGTAGAGCATGGTGAAACAAAGTATTATAATGATGCAGGAAAATTAATGGCGGTAGCTGATTTTTGGAATGGACGAATTGAAAGTTATGATAAGAAATAAAAAGATGATGATAAGATACTTTCTGCATTTATTAAAGAATTATGGATTAACAGTGGCACTTGGAGTGTTTGTCTTCCAAAATGCCTCAGCTCTTGATCTGGTTCAAAAGTATAAAGATTACAGTGCTGTTGTTACTAATCTGCAATACAATTATACCATTGATGTGAGGGGAGATTCTCTTTTGGTGTTGCAAACCAATGAAAGAGATGTTCAATTGCTTAATGAAAATTCAAAAGCACATACTAAAGATGTTATTTATTTTAGCGGTTTTACCACTATATCTGATAAGGAAGCTTACACTCTTGTTCCCAATGGAAAAGGGTATGATAAAATAAAAGTTGAGCAGTTTCAGGAGGCGAGTAACTCTGATAGAAGCATATTTTATGATGATTCAAAAACATTGCAATTTGCTTACCCTTCGGTTAAAAAGGGTGCTGTTACACACTTGAAATATACTATCAACTATAAGAATCCCAGATTTCTAAGAAGTTCATTTTTTCAGTCGTACATACCAGTGGAAAAGGTAAAAGTGGTAGCCAAAGTGCATCGCGATGTTAAGCTGGGGTATAAACTTTTTAATACTGAAGGTAAAGAAATCAAGTTTACACAGTATAAAAAAGGCAAATACAATTATTTCGAATGGGAGATGAAAGATGTTAAACCATTTCAATATGGAGTCGGAAATAATTATTCTATCAGCCATTACAGTCCACACGTGTCTTTTTATATTAAAAGTACAAACATCAATGGTGTAAAAGAATCCTATTTTGGCACTCCTGAATTACTGTACAATTACTATTATGATTTTGTGTGTGATGTAAATAAGGAAACATCAGAAGCCTTAAAGCAGACCGTTGAAACCATTACAAAGGGACTTGCCGATGCAGATAAAGCCAGGGCCATATATTATTGGGTTCATAAAAATATCAAGTATGTTGCATATGAACATGGATATTCGGGTTTTATTCCGTCATCAGCCTCAGATGTGGTACAAAAACGATTTGGCGATTGCAAAGGAATGTCGAGTTTGATTAAGACGATGATGGATATAGCAGGCCTACCCACCTATTATGCCTGGGTCGGAACCCGAAGTATTCCATATACTTATGAAGAACTTCCTCTTCCTTCGGTGGATAACCATATGGTGGCAGCCCGCGTTGTGAATGATTCTTTGACGATACTCGACGGAACATTCAAATACTTGGATTATGGAGTCTTCCCTTATCATATTCAGGGTAAAGAAGTCATGGTCGGAAAAGGGAAAAATGATTTCCAGTTGTTTAAAATACCAATATCGCCAGCTAGTTATAGTGTTGTTACAGATTCTGTATCCGTTGAAATGATTGATGGGAAAGTGATGGGAGATGCTTTGGTTACTTATACGGGATTTAATAAAGTTGAATTGGCTTACACCATGGATGGAGTTAAACCTGAAAAATACGATAAAACCTTTTCAAGGATTTTCTCAAAGGGTAACAATAAGTTTAAAGTTACTGCCCAACATTCCAAAGATCTTTTTACCTATGAAGTACCTGCGAAAGTGCAGTATAATTTTGAAATTAGTGATTATTATAAAAACGTAGGTGATGAGATTTATTTGAATCTGAATCTGGATAAATCCTATCAAAATATGACCATTGATACCACCGGAACCATATATCCAATGCAGAATGATTTTTATTGCACCGAGAAATTTGTGACCAAGCTACGTATTCCTGAAGGGTATGAGGTAACCTACATACCTAAAAATGGAAGTTTCAAAAGTGAGAATTTTGGGTATACTATTCAATACAAACAAGAAGGAGATTATGTGATTCTGGAAAAGGAATTGGTTTTTAATTTCTTTGTATTGCTTGACGACCAGATATACGTGTGGAATAAAATGGTTAAGTCACTCAATCGTAATTATAGAAAAACCCTGGTTCTTAGGAAAAAATCGTAAAAAATCTTTAAAGACCAACATTAAAAAGTTAACCATGAAACAACCAAATATAATTATCATGAAACCGATAATCCTACTATTTATTTTTGTTTGTGCGATTTCGGTAAAATCTCAAAACGGAAATGCCATTTGGACAGCCAAACCAATTTTTTCTGAGTTGTTGGAAGGCAATGAAAATGAAAATGTGGTGGGAATATTTTTAAACGAAAAATATGAGTACATGTATGGCGATGATGGTGAATTACAGATGATTCATACCTTGCATAAAAAATTCAGACTCAATAATGATGAAGCTATCAATCAGTTTAATAAAATATCACTCAGCCTGAATAATGTTATTGAAGTTATTGATATTAAGGCTCGTACAATAAAACCAAATGGTGAGTCGGTGGAGTTTGATAAAGACAATATTAAGGAAGTAAAAGATGAGGATAGTGGTAAAAGCTATAAGATATTTGCAATAGATGGAATTGAAAAAGGAGATGATGTTGAATATTATGTGGAGAGAAGAATGTATGGAAATAATTTTGGGCGGGCTGTTTTTCAGTTTGAATTTCCTTTGCAACATGCTTCCTTTGAAATAGTATCACCAAAAAATCTTATTTACGATGTTAAAGGATACAACGGTTTTCCAAATGCAGAACACACTGTATTAGAAGATGAACGAAACAGGTTTAAGTGTATTAAGAATAATATTGAGCCAATTAAAGAAGAAAAATTCTCCTATGTATTACCTCGTAAAGAACGAATAGAATATCGATTGGCTTTTAATAAAGTATATGGTTATGCACCACGGTTAACCTGGGATGCTGCAGCTATCAGAGTTTACGAATCCATGTATTTGGATGTGGACGATAAAGTGATGAATAAATGGATTGATTTTGCACAAGTGAAAGGAATCACCGAACTTGATAAAATCAAGAACGTAGAGGATTTTGTAAAAGCCAATATCTATGTTGAAAAGTATAATATTCCTGAGTTTACCGATTTAAACTTTGTATTAGAAAATAAGATAACCGGTGATAGAGGAATCATTAAAGTTTATGCGAATCTGTTTAAAAAAATGGGTGTAGATCACGAATTGGTTTTAACTTCCGATAGAAGTGAAATTAAATTTGATGGTGAATTTCAAAGCTGGAATTATCTGGATGAATACTTGATTTATTTTCCTAATCTGGATACATATCTGGATCCATCAAACATGGCTTACAGGCTAGGAACTGTAAAAGGAGAACTAACTGCAACCGATGGGTTATTTATTGTTCCGGTAAAAATCGGAGATTTTGAATCTGCAATTGGTAAAATAAAATACATTAAAGCCACAACAGATGAAGATAACTACGATAATATGATTATTGATATTTCTGTAGATATTGATGAAAATACTGCTCGGGTTAAAACAGAAAGAGGGATGAAAGGTTTAAGCGGAGGTTATTTAAACAAATTTTACGAGATGATGGATACTGAGCAAAAGCAAAATATGCTTAAACAAATAACCCAAACAAAAGCTCCTAATCCGGAATTCAAAACCTTGGAAGTGAAAGAGACTACTACTACTGCGGCTCTTAAAGATGCTGAGTTTATCATTTATTCAGACTTGAAAACGGATGTATTTCTTGAAAATGCAGGTAATAAGTTACTTGTGAGTATAGGTGAGAGTATTGGTCCACAAACGGAGATGTATTTTGAAGAGAATCGTAAATCAAAAGGAGAAAATGATTGGAACAGAAAGTACTATCGAGAAATTGTTTTTCATGTTCCGGAAGGGTATAAAATTGCCAACCCGGAAGTTGGCAGGTTAAATATTGTTGAAGGAGATGTTTTTGGTTTTGAGTCGGATTATACGTACGAGGGTGATCTGTACAAAATAGTTGTCAATGAGTATTACCGAAATATCTTTGTTAAAGATGAGGAATTTGAAGGTTTTAAAAACGTTATTAATGCTGCAGCTGATTTTAATAAGATAGTCTTAGTTTTACAAGAACTATAGTTTGATTTAAGTTGCGTTTAGGTAGTGTTTTGACTATAAAGTCCAACTACAGCGTTGTTGCTCAAAATCCAAATCCTCATATACACTAGTATACTGCGGTTTGAATTTTTCACACGCCTTGTATTTAAA
>JBNKGY010000046.1:0-22353 GCA_050290065.1 Marinilabiliaceae bacterium | reverse complement strand
TTTTGCCAGCTTACTTATCATGATTGTTGGCATGACTTTTAGTGAAGAAATTTTTACTCTATTGAATGTAGGTGAAGATGTGCTTCCGTATTCAGTGGAATATTTCAATGTATATATGTTAGGAATGGTGGCGTTTTTTGGATTTAATGGTACCACATCTGTTTTAAGAGGACTGGGGGATTCTAAAACACCACTTCGTTTTCTGATTTTTTCAACGATCGTAAATATAATTCTTGACATTCTGTTTGTCATTGTATTTGATTGGGGAATTAAAGGAGTAGCGTTTGCCACAGTAATAGCACAATTTATAGCATTTGGCAGAGCTATATATTACTTACAAAAACACCAGCATATTATTTCTTTTAACCTTAAGAAATGGGTTTTTGACCGTTCTATATTTAAACAGAATATTCGAATTGGACTACCTACTGCATTTCAGCAAACATTTGTTGCTTTAGGTATTATGGCTCTTATCAGAATTGTAAACAACTTTGATTCTGAGGTCCTAACCGCCTTTACAGCCGCAGGACAAATTGATTCTCTGGCAGCCTTACCTGCTTTAAACCTGGCTTCTGCATTATCTGCCTTTGTAGGGCAAAATCTGGGAGCAAATAAAATTGAACGAATTAGAAAAGGATTGTGGGCTACTTTATATATGGCCTGGAGTATTAGTTTTGTGGTAATGGCTGCTGCGTATTTATTTGGAGCTAATTTAATGTCTATGTTTTCTGATAGTGCAAATGTTATTGAACATGGACGAAATTACCTCGTTATTGTTAGTTCTTTTTACCTTATTTTTTCAACTATGTTTGTACTACATGGTGTGCTTAGAGGAGCAGGTGCAACATTAATACCCATGTTCATATCTCTTTTAAGCTTATGGATCATTCGTATTCCTTTGGCAGTTGTTTTCTCAAAACACTTCGGAGTTAATGGTATATGGTGGGCCATACCTGCAGGTTGGAGCGCAGGAATGGTAGGTTCATTAATCTACTACCTTAGTGGCAAATGGAAAGATAAAGGCGTTATCAAATACTAACCTGAGAAAGTATAACTTAATCCAGCTTCATAAAACTTGATTTTATTGTTTCCTTCTTTAACAATTCCTTAATGTGTTTACGTTCAATTTCTAAATTAAAATATTTTCCTTCTCCTTTAATGGAATCAACATTTATATCCATTTCCATAACTTCACTTAATGAATCAATTTGAGATGGCTCAATTAATTCATAAAAATCTAATTGCCCATTTTTAAGTTTCATCAATCTCACTTTCCAGCATCCTTCTCCTATTTTATCATTCAGAAATAAATGCCCCTTATAACTTCGTAACACTCCTTCCTCAGAAATACAAAAAAGAGTATCAACAGAATTGGCATACAGGAATGTTGAATCTTGTTCTACGTCCACTTTAACAAACCAATTATCCACAAAATACTCCGTATCTTCAGTAAACACGGTATCAATTAAATCATTCATTTTATTATTGGAACATTTGATAATTGCTTTCCATTTCTGAAAAATATTATAATTATCAATAATTAAAGCCGAACTATCCTTTAAACTCACATATGTCCCTATATATTTATTTGGAAAATCCACTAAGTTTCTTTTATGTTCTGGTTGAGGCTCAGGAAATCTAACATCCGGTCCTATGATACACCTTACAAGCAATATCGCAAACAAAACAGAAGCGAATAAATTAATCTTATACATATATTGTCTTTTAATAAATCCTAAAAAAGTAATATTAAGATACGAACTTAAAGATTACTATCTATAAATTCCATCACCTTTTTTAAATATTCATTACCTCCAACTTGCCATATATTTAGGTGATTCCCTTGAGGGATTGTTATAAATTCTTTATTGAGGCTGGATAGATTTTTAAAATTTTTTAATCCATATTTAATGTTGATCCGTTTATCTAATTGCCCATGTACCATTAGTATAGGTTGAGTTATTGATTTGGCCGACTCAGATGGTACAATTTCATCTGCTTTAAATTCTCCTACCTTCTCGGCACACCAGATTAAATAGTCAAAAAGCAACGGTGATCTAAAACCTAAAGTTTTTGAAGCATAATCATAAACAACAGAGCGAAAGTCTGAAAACGTACTTTCTATAATTCCAACCTTAATTCTTTTATCAATAGACATGCTTTGCATGGCAATGGCAGCACCTAGAGATTGTCCCCAAATTCCGATTTGATGACTTAATCCAGGATCATTGTAAATAATATCGACTAAAGCAGATATGTCATATTTCTCTTTATATCCAAAAGTACAATACTTCCCTTCACTTTGTCCATGTGCACGCAAATCAATTGTAACACAATCATAACCTCGATCAACCCAAGTTTTACATGCAGATAAATATAGTTCTTTAAATGACCTGATCCCATGAACAAAAACGATGGTTCCTTTAGATTCTTTAAATGCAGACTTTAATAGCAAAGCCTTTAATTTCAACCCATCCGACGTAATAAATGAAATTGAATCTGCCTGAAGTGAGTAATCAGAAGGACCTGGAACAGATCTATTTTTACTTCTTAATGATTGATAAACCTCATTATTGATTTCAATAATCATTCGTGGTCCAAAATAGCTTAACAAGCTAAACCCAATGATTACACTAAATATTAATAATCCTAAAACTTTTTTGAAAGAAGCCATGGTTCTGTATAAATGTCATTCTTAATAATACCTGTTATAACCCAACTCATTGTATATTATTGCAATATCCCAAATACTTCTACCCATTTATCGCTTTGTAATATTGTATAAAAAAAGAAAGCTCCCATCCACCCATGAAAAATTCCCATAGCTAAAATATTTCTTCCTTTAATAAAAAGAAAAGTATAAACTACAGCCATAAAAAAAGTACCAATAACCAAATATAAATCAGGAAAATGAACGATTGAAAACAGACTACCTGTGATGAAAATAACAAGATTATCTGGCATATGAATTCCTTGAAACCCCCTTAAATTTTGCGCTATTATAGCAATCATCACAAACTGTTGTATGATACCCCAAACCGGATAAATAATTAATACTGGTATTATATGAGTACTTAAAACACTTGTCCCTAAATAATTTCCAACTAAAACAAAAAGAATGATAATGATACCACAAACTGGAAATAACTCATAAAATGTTTTTATAAATTGATGTTTGGACACACCCCAATATTGAATTATAAGCTTATTCTCTCTAAAACGAAAAAAAATATACCCTATCCAAATAGCACAAATAAAAGTTACATACAATAATCTCAATTGCAACCAATCCATAAAAATAAATTTGCCGATACCTGTAAATATCACAGCAATAATCTCCAATAACCGTCTGGAATTAGAAATTCTTAAACTTTCATATTTGGATGGATTCATAATTAATACAATAAGATTGCGTTTTTGTCTACCTAAAATTAACTAAAGCTTTAACTAATGCAAATAGAACAAAATACTTAACCACAATTATAGCATATCTTTCCATGGAGTTAAATACAATCAATTAACCATTAATAAAAGTCTGGTAAAAAATCGGATAATCAAAGGAAACTTTGCTTCTGCATTCACTTATCACAATAATTATAAGCGGAAACTCTTATGCTTTGCATTAAGAACTGATATACTGTGTTAAATTTTTCGAGCTAGCTCTCTAGCCCTGCAAAAAAGACCAACAAAATATTAAAAGTAATCACAAACTAATCAACTAAATTCATTATTCATTTAATTCTTTCAAAATATTATTTTACCTTTGTGGCATCACGATAGGATTATATTACCTTTCCAGTAATTTTCTGATCATTCATTCCAAATCAATAGCTTGATTGACCATTTATTTACTCAATGTATTTTCCACTCCTATTGTAGTAAACATTATTATTAACTATTAATATATTTTGAATGGGGAGATCTCAGGAAACTTTTGGTAAAAAAGAAAAAGAAAAAAAACGCTTAAAGAAACGTCAGGATAAGCAAAAAAGAAAAGAGGAAAGAAAATCTACTTCTGGTGAATTAGATAACATGATTGCGTATGTAGATGAAAACGGAATGATCGTAGACACTCCGCCTGACATTACTAAGAAAGAAAAAATCAACGCCGAAAGTATTGAAATTTCTGTTCCTAAAAAAGCAGAAGAAGATCCTATTAAAAAAGGACGTGTTGAATTCTTTAACCATGACAAAGGTTATGGGTTTATTAAAGAAACAGAGACTCAGGAAAAATACTTTGTACATGTTAATGGATTGATTGATCAGATTAAAGAAGGTGACAAGGTTCTTTTTGAACTTGAAAAAGGTCTGAAAGGCATGAATGCCGTTAGAGTAAAAAAAGTATAACAAAGCAAATTAGCTTGCATAAAATATAAAATGCTCCTTTGATTTAACTTAAGGAGCATTTTTATTTATATAGCAAATGATACTTACCTGAATTTAAGAATTTTAACCGAACTCGGGTTACAAATTTAATCTCATTCAGACTCTTCTATATTTTAAACAGTTTATAATTAGAGTCGTCTATAAAGTCCAACTACTGCGTTGTTGCTCAAAATTCAAATCCTCATATATGCTAGTATACTGCGACTTGAATTTTTCACAGGCCTTGTAATTAAACTTTATAGCCCAAACACCCCACTATATGGACATGCACTAATTACGATTAATGTTTCAAAATTGTTATTATCATTTTTTGAACCCAAACTAGTCGCCTCTCTTTAGACTATATTACATAAAAAGGATCTCCATTTATATGTAAAGCCATCTGTTTTGCATAATAGGTTATGATATTATTGGCTCCTGCTCTCTTGATTGCAGTTAATGATTCAATCAGAGCTGGCTTTAATTCAACATAACCATGATCAGCTCCATTAATAAGCATCATATACTCACCCGACACCTGGTAACCAACGATATGAGCCTTAGGGTATTT
Organism: Marinilabiliaceae bacterium; assembly: GCA_050290065.1. Classification (GTDB taxonomy): domain Bacteria; phylum Bacteroidota; class Bacteroidia; order Bacteroidales; family Marinilabiliaceae; genus Saccharicrinis. Next base: position 17,417 of record JBNKGY010000046.1, on the reverse strand, counting down.
ATCTCTTGCTCTTGCAATTACATCCAGATAACTTCCAGCTGGTTTAACCATAACCCAATCTGCCCCTTCTTTAATATCTGCACCAATCTCTTCAACACCCTGTAGTTTTGTTCTATAATCAACCTGATAGGTTTTACGATCGCCAAAGCTTGGAGGTGAACTTACAAAATCATTAAAGGGCTTATATAATTCAGATGCATATTTAGCCGAGAAAGAAAGAATATTCACTTCTTTATAGCCTCTGTTATCCAATTTCTTTCTGATGGCCTGAACCTGCCCATCAGCCATAGCAGAAGGTGCAACTACATCTGCCCCACCCCTGGCATGACTTTCTGCAATCTTAGCCAATACATCCAGCGTTTTATCATTATCAACATTTAACCCATTTAACACACCACAATGGCCATGATTAGTATAACGACAAGTACATACATCCGTTATGATTGTTAAGGCAGGAAACCTTTCTTTAATAAGCTTTACAGCCTTCTCCACTAAATTATTATGCTTAAATGCGTTTACAGCATCTTTTGTTTTGTCTTTTTCATCAACAACACCATACAATAAAATCTTGTCTATTCCCAGATTTACTGTTTCTTCAATATCTTGCAATAAAATATCTATAGAAAAACGAAAGGCGCCTTTAATTGACGGTATTGGTTCCTTACGAGCATCTCCATCAACTACAAAATAGGGATATATTAAATCACGGGCATGCAAGGTTACATCTGCATGATTGTCCCTTATTTCCGGACTGAGTCTGAATTGTCTGAATCTTTGATACATAGTTTTAATGTTTTAATGTTTGTTAATGAGTTTGGTTTAAGCAATTGCAAATCAGCAATTTTATATGCTAAATATCGTTTACTTCTAACTTACTCTTTTCTTCTAACAGCTTGTTTACAATGGCTTTCGTTTGCGACCCCCTTGTTACAATTTCCAAATGAGCCGGAATTTTACCATATACTTCCATAAAAGCTTTCACTGTTTGAGGAGAAGTAAATATAATTCCATAAAACTGATCCAAATTCTGTTTGACAATGGCTCCATTTGAATCCATCTTATAAATAGACAGGTAGTTCACTGCATTTCCCAAATCTCTCAAACCGGAAGTTAATCTATTAGCTCCCACACCGGAACCCGGAATAAGTATATTCTCCTTAACAACCTTCTGATTTTTATATTCCTTTACCATGGCAACAGATGATTCCTCTTTACAAAGCGGTTTAACTAACAATCCCTTTTCTTTTAGTGCTTGTGAGGTAACTTTACCTATAGAATCAATTTGAATATGACTTAATACCCTGGCATCCTTACCTAAATCAAATAAAAGCTTAAAGAAAAACTGCACCGCATATCTATTTGTAAAAATTAACCTGTCATACTTTTGAATATTTTCAATAGCGACATTAATATCATGATTAAACTCAACAGGTTCAATAGTAATTAAAGGCGTATGCACAATGCCTTCATCGTATTCCCAATCATTTACAGACAAGCCCGTATACAACCATTTCTTTGGTTGATCACGAAAGGGTTGAGCCGTTTTTCCAACAATAATTATTGATGGCGAGGGTAAACCAGAATCCTTACATTTTAACTGACTTAAAGTACCTCTGTATGTTTGTTCATCAGGAACCGAGGCATTGTGAATAATTCCCACCGGAGTATTTTCATGCCAACCTTCATCAATAATCCTGGTGGCCAATTCCTTTTGATTAGAGGCTCCCATATAAAATACCAAAGTATCTGCTTTTGGAATCCTCAATTTATTTAAATCGTGACCTGATAAAAATACTACTGATGAAGATAAAGACCTTTCTGTTAAAGGAATAACAGAGCTAGCTGCAGCAGCAAAAGCGCTTGTAATACCTGGTATAATTTCGGCATTTACCAATCGACTTTTTAAATAATGAAATTCCTCAGCACCTCTGCCAAAAATAAGAGGATCTCCACCTTTTATGCGAACCACCCATTTTCCTTTAATGGCGGCCTTATACATTTTTTCATTAATTCTTCTCTGGTCATATTTATGCTGACCTTTTCTTTTACCTACATAAATCTTTTTGGCACAGAACCTATCCAAATATTTCTGATTTACCAGATCATCATAAAAAATTACTTCTGCCCTATGAAGATTATATTCAGCTTTCTTTGTTATCAGCCATGGATCTCCAGGTCCGAATCCTGCCAATATAACTCTCCCCCACTTTTGTCTTTCGTCATACTTATTACTAAACTCCTTAGCCCATTCAACCTTTCCTTTTAAACCTATTATTGCCCAATAGTTTGTTAAAGGACTTTCTTCGTTCAATTCCTTCAATCCATTCTTACACACCAATGCTAAAATCTCAATTTCTTTAGGCAATGGATACGGTATATTTTCACCGGAAATCAATAACAAATCAGCGTTGGGCTTATTAATAAACTCAGAAATAATGTATTCTGAATCCAGGTCATCATTGCATTCTTCTGATTTTTTATTTTCAGAACACAACAATTGACAATCAATACCCTCATCAAAAAAAAGTTGTTTAACCGAATCTAATTGTAAATTAAACTCTCTATTGCTATATGTAAGTATTTTAATATTCTTCATGATGATATTGTAAGAAATTCAGAAACTTATTATCAAACTCTCTTTAATTGGAATCTTTTTAGCTGGTTAATCTTTATGCGATTAATAACACAATACGAATAAGATAAAAAATTCTGACTAATAAATGCTCATTTCATAATTTTCAATTGAATCCCACTATTTATTGCATGAATATTGCTGCATTTGGTAAAGCTAAAGTAAACTTGATGTTACGCCCTTTTATCGCAATATTTATAAGCGGTCTGAATAGCTTTATATCGAATACTTTAAATAATTAATCTCTGATGAGGTAAATCCAAAATTTTATGTCCAACTCAGTCTCCCTAGAAGCAAGCTTTTTCCTTTTAAGGGAACACATAAAATAACAACTGGCAGATAATCTGCACGATGATATGTATATGTCTAAGGTAGGTTGATATTATCCGCTACATTAACTAAACAACCCAAAGACCTTCCATGTTTACGAATCTGATGATTTAATTCATAATTATGGTTAACTACATAGACCAATAAATAGCCTTATAAAACTTCTGGTTCAAAAAATATAATCCCTTCCATATCTTTTAATCCACTTTTCATTGGGGCAATCACTTTAAAATTATTAGTAAACCTTTTTTGCAATTGAATTTTATGCAATGCCACCTTACCACCACCAGCAATTAAAAGATGCTGATTCGCTATATGTATTGTTGAACTAAACCTCCTTCGTCGGTAGATCTAAGATAGCCATTAATATTATTTAGACTATATTTGTGACTTAGACCCGTGACGGAGTAAGTCATCATCAAATCGGACTGCTGCTGTTTCGTTCTTTTCATATGATTTTCAGGTTTTAAATGTAGGTTTTAAAAATGAATTTCCTGGCAATACACGGAAACTCGCCAACAGTGTACGGAAGAATTATATCAAAGAACCTCATTCTTAGCCCTTTTTTAACAACCAAACAATTGGCTTTGAATACAAAAAGCACCGTATTAATTTGTGTTTATGGCAGTTACACCTCATTTTAAAGCAATCCCCATATAATAGGGTGTAATTTCTCCCGGTTCCGTTCAACAACGAATATATTTAATCATTTTGAGTCCTTGCAGGGACTTTTGAGGGCAGTTATTGATTAATTATATTCTTATTGTTGTGTATAGATTTTAAATTGTGACATTCCTCAGGTTCCATAATGCTTATCCACGAAAAATATTTATATCCCAAGTTTCAACCAAACATAAGTCAAGTTAAAATGAGGTTAAAATGCGTGTATGTTTACTCAGTTTTTTTTCAATATTATAATTTTGAGTGGCAAAAAATTTTGTTTTAAATCTCTAATAAAATGGACATTTACGTAAAAGAAATTACCAAAACGTACGGTCCCCAAAAAGCTTTGGATAATCTCTCGTTCGAAGTAAAGACCGGCGAAATTCTGGGTTTTCTTGGACCTAACGGAGCAGGTAAAACAACCACTATGAAAGCTATTACCTGCTTTATTACGCCCAACAATGGCGATATCACCGTTGGAGGATATTCGATACTTGAAAAACCTGATGAAGTAAAGAAAAACATCGGTTACCTGCCGGAAAACAATCCACTCTATCTGGATATGGCAGTATTAGATTACCTCAAGTTTATTGGTGAACTTCAAGGAGTAAGTAAAGCCGATTTACCGCAACGTATAGCCACTATGGTTCAAAAATGTGGTCTTAACGACGAAAAGCATAAAAAAATCGGTGAGCTTTCGAAAGGATACCGTCAGCGGGTTGGATTGGCCCAGGCACTTATCCATGACCCGGAAGTATTGATTTTGGATGAGCCTACTACAGGTCTTGACCCTAACCAGATCATTGAAATTCGTGAACTGATTAAAGAAATTGGTAAAGAAAAAACTGTTATTCTGAGTTCACATATTCTGGCTGAAGTAGAAGCAACATGTGATCGCGTACTGATTATTAACAAAGGTAAAATAGTTGCCAATGGTACACCCAGCGAGTTACGTAATAAAGCCAAACGAAACGAAGTGCTGAAAGTAGGCGTTAAGGGAGGTGAAAGAAACGATGTTTACAAAGCACTTAGTGATTTGGCCGAAACTGAAGTGGTTTCATTTGTAGATAATGAGCAAATTGTGTTTGAGGTAGAAAGTAAACCACAAACCTCATCTTGCGAAGCCATCTTTAAAATGTGTGTATCAAAAGGTTGGTATCTTACCCAACTTACTCCACAGGAGAAAAACCTTGAAGATATCTTCCGTGAATTAACAAGTGCGCAAAATGCAAATTAAGCAAACAAGGATTTACTAATTCATATTATCAGGATATAATTATCAGGTAACAAATGATCATAAGCTTATGATTCACTTACAGTTGATATGCTTTACATGAAGAAGCTGTGTTCATTTATCTATCATGTAAATCAGTCTTGATACTTGATACTTGCATCTTGATACTAACTAATATAAGATGAAACAAATTTGGATAATCACAAAAAAAGAGCTCAAAGGATACTTTGATTCTTTGATTGCATATATGCTCATTGTGGTGTTTCTGGCACTCAATGGCTATCTCACCTGGCTATATGGTGGGAACGATGTTTTTTATCTGGGTATTGCTACCATGCAACCCTTTTTTGAAATAGCTTACTGGACCTTGTTTATTTTTATTCCGGCACTCACCATGAAACAGATTGCTGAGGAATACAAAACAGGAACCATTGAGTTGTTGCTCACCAAACCGGTGTCAGACTGGCAGGTAGTGACCGGTAAGTTTCTGGCAACTTTGTTGTTGGTGTGCATATCACTGGCATTAACCATCCCGTATTACATATCCATTGCGTCTATTGGTCCAATTGATCATGGTTCGGTGTGGACAGGTTATTTAGGATTAATATTGATGAGTGCTGCCTATATCAGCATCGGTATATTTGCCAGTAGTATTACTTCCAGCCAAATTGTTGGCTTTATATTGGCACTAATCATTGGCGTTTTCTTTCAGATTCTATTTAGAATTACCTCGTCAGCCTTCTCGGGAGTAACCGGAGATGTGCTTTCGTATATGGATATGCGCTATCACTACCAAAGCATCATCCGCGGAGTTATCGACAGTAAGAACCTGATCTATTTTGGGTCCATCATCTTGTTAGGTCTGATGGCTTCAGAACTGTCATTGGTTAAACGTAACTTAAACTAAACATCATGTTAAAAAAGAGTCAGTTAAAATACTATATCATATTAGTTATAGGGATTTTAGTCCTTATAAACCTATTGGCCAACAGGTTCTTTTTTCGCTTGGATTTTACCGAAGATCAACGTTATACTTTAAGCGAAACAACAAAAGATATTCTGGAAGGCATCAACGAACCCATCACCGTTACTGCTTATTTTTCGGAAGGTTTGCAACCTCAGTTTGATCAGCTGAGAAAAGATTTTAGAGATCTGTTATCGGAATACAATTCCATTTCGGGCCGACAAGTGGTTTATGAATTTGTAAATCCAAATGAAGACCCTGCTCAGGAGCAAAAAGCAGTGGAAGCCGGGATTCAAACAGTAATGATCAACGCCCGTGAAAAAGATCAGCAAACTACCAAGAAGGCTTTTATGGGAGCTGTGGTTCAAATAGGCGAAGAAATCGAAGCCATTCCTTTTATTCAACCTGGAGCTAAAATGGAATATGCTTTAACAACAGCCATTAAAAAAATGACGGTTCCCGAAAAGGATGCCATTGGATTTATTACGGGGCATGGAGAGGCTACTTTAGATCAATTGGCTCAGGTAGGCGAAGGACTGGAAGTTTTATACGTACCTGAAGAAGTGATCTTGTCGGATAGTGTCAACCTGAGCAAATATAAATCCATTGCCTGGATCAACCCTCAGGATACCATTCCCGAGGAAGAGTTTGCTATATTAGATCAATACCTTGCACAAGGTGGAAATTTATTTGTTTCCATGAACCGGGTCGAAGCTCAGTTGCAACAAGGCATGGGTATGGCTAAATATACTGGTTTATCTAAATGGTTGGAAAAAAAAGGGATCAAAGTAGAAGAAAACTTTGTGTTGGATGCTAACTGCGGAACCGTGAGTGTTCAACAGCGCCAGGGAATTTTTACAGTTAACCGTCCAATCAATTTCCCTTACCTGCCAATTTTATCCAATTTTGCCGATCATCCGATTACGCAGGGATTAGGAACAATGTTTTTGCAGTTCGGAAGTACGGTGAGTTTTAGTGGAGATAGTACACAAACTTATATGCCTCTGGTATTTACTTCAGAAAAATCGGCTACTCAACCTGCTCCGGTTTATTTTAACATTGAAAAACAATGGACCGAGAAAGATTTACCTTTATCGAAAGTACCGGTTGCTGCTTTGGTTGAACAAGACAATCATAAAATTGTGGTGATTGCCGATGGTGATTTAGCCATTAATGGATCGGGTCAGGAGATGCGTCAGGTACAACCCGACAATGCCAACTTTGTGGTGAATGCGATCGATTATATGAGTGATGATACCGGGTTAATCCAACTTCGTTCCAAGCAAATGAAAGCGCGTCCGCTGGAGCAGTTGGATGATAGCGATAAGCGCTTTATGAAAATACTCAACTTTACATTACCAATTCTTATCATTTTAGGCATTGGAATCTACCGAAATCAAAAAAGAAAACTTATTCGACTAAAAAGAAGGGGGGAGAACTATGTTTAGGAAATTTAACCTTAAAAAACTGAGCATCATATTTGCTGCCTTACTCATTGTATTTGTTGTTACCCGTTTAATCGACAGTTCAAAGGGTGTTAATACGCTTAAAGCCTATTTGTTTGAGGTTGATGCCAATGATATTACTTCCATTATTATTGAGCCTAAGGTGTTGAACGGCAAGCAAATTGAATTAAAGAGGGAAGGTGAGGAATGGAAGGTGTTGAAAGATGGAAAAACCTATAATGGAGATGCAAATCTAATCAACAACCTGATTAGTCAGGTGAATAAATTAAAGCCTCGCCGATTAGCTGCGCGCGATAAAGACAAATGGGAGAAGTTTGAATTGACTGATTCGCTTTCGTCGTTGGTTACTTTAATGGGAGGCAGTGAAGAATTGGCTTCATTGTATATTGGTAAATTTTCATACCTGCAAGCCAAACAAAATCCGATGATGCAGCAGAATCCTTATTATCAGCGTCCGAGAGGCACCATGACAACCTATGTGCGTACTGGCGATGAGAAAGAGGTATATGCTGTTGAAGGATTCCTGGGTAGTATGATCAATCGCGATGTGGACGCTTTCCGAAACAAGCAAATTGTGAAAACAACGAAGCAAGATATCAACAAAATAACCTTCACTTATCCATCTGACAGCTCATTTACCATGGTTAAAAATGAGGATAAATGGATGAGTAACGGTATGGAGTTGGACTCGGTTTCTGTTGATAAATATTTGAACAGCATTCGTTCGTTAAATGGCTCTTCGTTTACTGATGAAAATCCGGGATCGTTTGATTATTCGGTAAGTATCCAGGATAATAAAATGAAAATAACAGAAATAAAAGCGACATTAACCGCCGATGAAGCCATCATCACTACCTCACAAAATCAGGGTAGTATTTTTAAAGAGAAAAAAGACAGAAACTTTGATAAACTGTTCATTTCAAAAGCGTCTTTGCTACAATAGCTCAAGTCTCTCTTACTTTTATATCTCAATGAGCCTCCAGTTTTGGGGGCTTTTTTATTCCCCATATTACTATTTGTAAAAGTCAAATAGCCATATGGGGAGTAATTTTTAAGAGATGAGGTTTTTATTTTTTTGCTTTAGAATAAAGAAGATGTAAATGCTCAATATGGCTCCAAATAAGCACCATACTGAAATCATATATTTAAGATAAAACACCTTTGAAATCACAAAAAATAATAACATCAGAATACCCAAATAATTGATTTGTCTGAAACTTGAAAATACAAAAGGGAAAGCTGCCGGTAAAAGGTAAAAGATTCCGCTCCACCAGTTGGTGCTTTTAAAATGTCCAACAGTATAAAAAATATGCTGATGGTCAATTTGCGCAGTCACTTCATAGACTATCATTCTATAACCCAAAATTAAAAACAAAGCAATTCCTAAAATCAATGCTCCTCCAATCCATCTTTTTCGTTTTTTATTCTTTTCAATCAGAAAAGTAGATAAGGGAACCCATACCGGCCAAACAAGTTGAGCAAAAATCAGAAAGCCAATGGCAGCAACAGGAATCCATGATGCATGTTGAGGATTTTTTAATCCAACCCACAATACACCTTCAAAAAATTGCTGTACTCCGAATAACAAGGGAATCATGGCAAAAAGCAATTGCTCTTTATGAGTACTTTTTTAATGGCCACCACACCTACTGTTGATATAACCGCACTGGCACCAAAACTAACTTCAGCAGAAAAACACATAGTATAAAATTTTGCTGAAAATACTGAAAGTTATTGATGATGCAACAAAGCATTTCAGTTTCCTTATGCAAGTAATTGTGGATAACTTTTGAATATTGCTTAATCAAGCAAAGGAACATTTCTGAAGTAAAGTTCTTCAATTGAAAATTGTTCTTTAAATCACAAAACCATATGAATTGTTTCTGAAGGTCGGAAACATTATATTTTCTGTTTTTTAGCCTATTTCTTCATTTTCAACGCTTATATGTAACATAGTTTATACCATTCGTAACAATTCTAATACAATCTTTCATAGCTTCAAAATATCTTTGAAGCGATCATTATATAAGTATGTCGACAGTAATATTGATTGTTATTAAACCTCCCTTAAACTATCCTGATACTTGACTTTATAATTAAGATTGAAACTTGTAAAGCAGGTGTTTTTAAATGTATCGATTTTATTAGATTTACATGGAGGTATTTGCACGGATGAATATCCGCGCGTACGGGCAAATTCACTAGTTATAAATATGATAAACAACAACCTGAAGATTATTATGAAGAACCACCTATAGATGTGACACCTAGATAATAATATTGAAGTATGAAAGAAGTAAAGTTAAATAATGATAATGTTCAATTGCTGAAAAATAATTTACGTGTATATAAGGAGCGATTAGTAATGTATCTTGTTTTCACGGGGATGTTTCTGATTTTATTATTAATTATTGATTCAATTGAATTTTTTCAAGAAACAGCCATGTTTGGGACTAAAAAATTGTATTTGTTGATTCCAATAGCGATGACAGTTGCTCTTCATTTATTTTACTTGTTTAAAACTAGGCATTTAAGAAAAGATATTCATTTGAAGTATAAAGTAAGTGAAGAATTGAAAGTTACAGATAAGCATACAGAAAGATATGGAACTTATAGCACTGGCAATTACATAGCTGCAGGTAGTTCCGTAATTTATGTTGTTCAGTTTGGTAAATTAACATATACAATTAATAAAGAGGTATATGATAAAATTAACATAGAAGATGTTTTAACTGTTGATTATGGTAAAAACTCCAACGTTGTATTTGAGGTAAACTTCCTTCGGTAGGCTCAGGTTTAGCGTAACGTAATCCGTACAATAAGAGAGTTGTAAATAAAATAAGAAGAGCTGCAATTTTAAAGTTGCAGCTCTTTTATTTGAAGGTAAGGAATTGCATTCCGCCAACACAATTAAAATTGAAACACGGATTACAAATCCTAGCCTATCGACTTGCGAATCCGGTATTTTTTAATGAATCGATTTTATTAGATTTACATATAGGTATTTGCACGGATGAATATCCGCACGAACGCGAGATCAGGGCACCTATAAAACCACCGAATACATTGCCAACCTGGTATATACCGATGGTCAAAAGAGCTTTTTCTCCATCGAAGAAAGCCATGCTATCCCTATAGAAAGTAATGGCACCAAACGATGGCACTTTGAATACAACCTCAAAGACCACCTGGGTAATACCCGTGTAAGCTTTGGTGGCAGCAATATACCCGGGGGAGCAGACATCGTGCAAACCAGCACATACTACCCCTTTGGTATGGTAATGGCACAAAATAATTACAATACCGAAGGCACCCATTACCAACAAAATAAGTATCTTTACAACGGTAAAGAACTCCAGGATGATGATCTTGGAGGAGTAAGTTTGGATTGGTATGATTATGGAGCACGGTTTTATGATGCTAGTTTAGGGAGGTGGCACTGTATTGATCCAATGGCTGAAGATTATATAAATAATTCACCATACAATTATGTTTTAAATAATCCATTGATATTTGTAGATCCTGATGGCAAAAAAGTAAAAATAACTATTTTGGAAGGAGAAGCTCACTTAAGTACTTACCCTATATTAGAAGCTACAGATAATCCATTAGATGAGCCAAGTAATAAGGATTTCGGAGGCGCTTTTAGTAAGTGGTCTGGAAGCGGAACTGATGACTATGGAAATTTTATTGTAAAATCTGCTATAAACTTTGGTGGACACGGAATTGATGGGCAAGAGGTATCTGGAGGTGATATTGGGGTTAGCGTTAGTTATGTAGTAGATAGTAAAAGTAAAGGAATAAGTGATTTTATAAATAGTGAACCTGCAAGAAGTATAGCAGTTGGTCCGTTTGAAATAATAAGTGGTGATGGCAAATTTGGATTAGGAGTTGGTTTAAGTATAGGAGTTGGTTCTTCCAAGGTAAATACAATTTCTGCAGATTTCTTAGCATTTACAGATGCAGACACGAAAGGTGTACGTGGAAAAGTTAATTCATATTCAATTAACAAAGATGGTTATGTAGTTTTTCGCTCATCTACTGGGGATGCTGAATATACAACAACAACAGACATAAAAGCAGTTAAGACTGAGCAGGGGCAATATTATACACCTACGTATTTAGAAAGCCAGCAGAGTAAAGAAAACAAAGAAAGAGATGATTAATATGAATTCAGTAAAGGTGACACATAAATGGACAAGAATATTAATTGTATTTAGTTTAACAATTGTTTCAGTATATGTAGGTGTTTATTTCTTTATCAATAAAGAAATGGAGTATAGATACAATTACAATAAAAGTGATAAATATTATGCCTACGATAAAAATGGAGAGCTAAGTGCAGTTTACGGAGTAAGAAGCCGCTACGATATAAATAATATGCTCAACTATTACGAATGGAAATTAAATGATAAAGAATATATATATGATGATATAAGTATGATCCTTGAAATGCCTTTTAATACAGTTGTATATGTGCAAAAATATTTAAGAGATTCTACAATCGTATATGTGGCTTTTGTGCATTATAATTCATATAAGAAAGATTCGGTAACTTGGAACTATTACATTCCAAGATCTATGTTGCATAAAATGCCATTTGAAGAGGACTAGATAAAGAGTCCGCTCGCTGAGCGTAGCGAATAAATAATGTAAATCGTTCGGCGTATGCCTCTGGCTACGTCGTTGCACATAAGGCCTCTGTCCTGTATATTAAAAACAACAAAGCCGCATTTTTAAAGTGCGGCTTTTGTTTTATGTGGTAGTTTGTAATATGCTTACAATGCAGCAATATTTTTAAGTTTAACAGACTTAATAAAGCCGTCTAGTCCTTTAAGATATTTTCTTCATCGGTCTCTGCTAAAAGATAACGAAGCCACGGAAAGCTACGAATACAGCTATGACCTGAATGGCAATATTACCGCCGATAAAAATAAAGGCCTTACTTCCGTAGAGTACAACCACCTTAATTTGCCAACCAAATTAACCGGTACCGATAACAAAGCAATTTCGTATATTTACGATGCCAACGTGCAAAAGCTGGCCAAAACAGCAGAAGGTAAAACCATGTATTATGCCGGTAATATGATTTACGAAGAAGCCAGTTTACAGTATATTTTGAATAGTGAAGGAAAGTACGATGTAAGCAATGGCACTGGACAATACCAGTTTGATATCAAGGATCATCTGGGCAATGTACGCATGGTAGTTGATATAAACGGAACCGAGTTAGAACAAAGTGCCTATTATCCATTTGGTATGGCCTTTCAAAAAGGAGGTAATGACAATAAGTACCTTCACAACGGTAAAGAGTTGCAGGATGATAAGATAGGTGAAGGGAACCTGGATTGGTATGATTATGGAGCACGGTTTTATGATGCTGCACTTGGTAGGTGGCATGTGATTGATAATAAGGCCGAGAAGTACTACTCAACATCTCCTTATACATATGCTCTTAATAATCCAATTGTCTTTGTCGATCCAGATGGAAATGACATTAGAATTTTTTATGATGGAGGGCATTTTGATTTCAATGGGTCTAATTATAATTCTGTTCCAAAAAATAGTTTTGTAACAAACGTATTGACTGCTTATGCATACAATGTAAGTAATGGTGGTGGGCAAAATATGATGGATGCCGCTTTATCGGATAAAATTGTTTCTGTTAGAAATGGCAGTGAAGATTTACTGCATGGAAATTCAACTTTGCCTGGAACTAATGCAATTAAGTGGAATGCCGAACAAGGTATGCTTCAAATTGCGGAAGATGGAGATGGCAATAAACGTTGGGTAGTTACAAGCCCAGCTTCAAGTTTGGAACATGAATTTGCCCACAAATCAGAAGATAGAATTGATGGAGATAGAAATAAGGAGGAAGAAAGGGTAATAACAGGCCCTCAAACGGATACAGCTAAAGCTAATGGGGAAATAAAATCTGATGAAAAACTCCAAGGAACTTATGATTACCGAACAAAAATGGCAGTAGCTGTAAGTGGTGGGCCAACTTCAACAAAGGTGGATAAAGAAAAAACTAAAGCAAAAGTTCAGAAAATGGATGATCAAGGATATGAGGTGGATCAATACGATATATTAGGTCTTTAGGATTAAATCAAGTATTAGTTATGGATGTAGTAAGCAGAGGATACAATTTTATTTTTCTTTTATTGATAACAGTAATTAATCAATCATCAATATTTGCTCAAAAAGAAAATCTTTATAAAAATTGGAATATATTAAATTATGGATCTATAGATATTTCTGAGATAAGCAATTTTTATGATTTAGAGAATAGATTCATAGAAAAGTTCAACTTTTCAAGTTTTTGTAATAAAAGAACATTAGTAAAATTGAAAATAGCAGAAGATTCAATTTTTAATGTAATTTTTTATAAGGCATGTTCGAATGAATCAGATATGATTAAATTACCTAGTAAGAGTATTGAGCTTTGTGGTTCATTATTAAATTCTTCAAATAAATTAAGGTTTGAGAAGAGTATACTTGATGTCTTGGATTCAATTAGCAATAGATCAGAGTTAGATAGTTCAATATGTGATTTTGGTTTAAGGTTATCAGATTATATTAATAAACAAGAATTAGAAGTAATGTTTAGTTGTATTTACGGTGCTTATAAAAAGACATTTAAGAATTATTCTGCCGATAATAATTACTTTGCGTTTCCAATAGTTTTTATTGATTTAAATAGTAAGGTCTCCAAGGCTCCAACAGATATTCCGGTGTTAGATAAATTTGAAAATGATTCTATTATAATTGTAAAATGAATCTTCCTAGCTCGCTCGGATATGTATATCAATAACCAAGCAAGCTATAAAATATGAAGAGTCACAGCTTAAAAAGTTTTGGCTCTTTTGTTTTATATGGTAGGGTTTGTAACCCGGTTAATTTACAACAGTGTTTGCAGTTTAGTTTTAGTAATAAAAGCATCCAGGAAGGTAAAAACCATCTTTTTATCTTCTGGTTTTAGTTTATCCACTTCCTCAATACGCTATACGATCTCTTTGTTAAGTTGCTTATCAGAAGCTCCAGCCAGATAATCCAAAGAAACCTCAAAGGCATCGGCCATGCGTTTAGCAATGTCAATAGAAGGAACTTGAATCAACGCAAATCTACACTTATTTAGTCCATGAGGTATAAGTTTAATGAAGTGATAGAAAACAAGCTAAAAGGCTTTTGGAGTTGCTATATTTGAGTAGATACAAAGTAACCAGGGAGGCATATGCCGAACGATTTACATTGTTTAATAGCTACGCTAAATGCGAGCTATTACCCTCTAATCTACTACCATTTAGGCTGTTAATTTTATCATTGGCGTTTCGTTATTCTTTTAAAGCTGTAATATCTTTGAGAAATATAGCATTACCTCCTCCTGGCGCCATTTTTATTGTAAGTTCGGTTTTAAAATCAACCAGTTGTTTGCGGATCTTGTATGATTCCTTATTGTTAAGAAAATGGGAATCTTCAGCATCTTCATATAAAGTTGCCTCGTATTTTTTATCTTCAGGTAAAAAACTTAAATCCAATACAATTGCACGAGAATCTCTATTGGTTAGTGAACCAATAAACCAATCTGTACCTGATTTCCTTGCAACGCTTACAAATTCATCCAATTTACCATCAATTATTTTAAAACTATCAAAATGTGCAGGCATCCTTCGAATACAGTCAAATAAATCATCCTTTTTAAAATATTCTTCAGGACTGTCTGGCAGAACCATGCAGCCCGTATAAATTGTAATAAGCTTGGCCACTTCACCAACAACAGTGCCTGGTATATCTCCAAATACCTTTGGCCTTCTATCCTTATAGGCATTATTTAAACCGAACCATCCATTTGTTAAATCTAAGGGACCCGCTATCATATTTATTAAAATTTCATTTACAGATGTTTCAGGAAAATGGGAGTATCTAGCATCTGCCTGAGCATGCCCAAACTCTTTGGTGATAAGATTGGGCCATGTTCTTCTGTCTCCACTTGGTGGAATAGGGTTATCGTGAAAATCCACCATGAGTTTGTATTTTGCGCACAGTTCAACCACTTTTCTTGTTTGCCGGACTTTCTGCTCAGGCGTTCCTATCATAAAACCATATTTTATCCCTTTTGCTCCCCATTCTGAAAATTGTTTCAAAACCCTCTCCAATCCAAAGTTTTTTGCACCTATATCGTTTAAATAAAGGATAACACCCACATTCTTCGATTTTGCATATTGCATGCAATCTTCTATATCTATACCTTCTCTGGAAGATGTTGGGTCCGAAATGTCGCTGAATTCAGCACCATACCAATCAGCATCAATCAATAAATACTGAATATTATTTTTAGAGGCAAAATCAATCATTCTTTTATGTGATTCGGTGTTGAGACCATATTCATAGCCGTCTTGGGTTTTATATCCCCATACGCGCCAATCCCACATCGACTTACCCGGTTTAATCCACGAAGGATCTTTGATTTTACACGGTTCGTTTAAATTTACAAGCAAGTTAGATTCAACTAAATCACCAATTTTATCTCCCAACATAAAAGCTCTCCATGAAGTTTTGAAAGATTCTTTTCGTATAGAATAGGATGTGTTAAATGTGAGTGATTGTTTGCTTGTTGAAGCATTGATGGAGAAAGGTGCAAAATCCATTATATCAGCTTCATGTATAGCCATGAAGCTATTTTGGTTAAACTGCATAACGATTGGAATTTGAACTTGCTCAATATTTTTTTCTGACCTTATAATTGGCCCCAGGTTGTGTCTCTCGCCGTTGTATGCCCAATATTTAAAATCGTATTTAAAATTGAGCTCTGTTAATTCTTTATTAACTAATGAACTATCTTTTACAGCATCAGAAGGAAAGTTGTATCGATAGGCAAAGCCATTGTCATAAAGTCTGAAAATGATTTCATAGAACTGTTGAGAGCTATCGATTTTATCTACATTTACTTTATACTCATTGTAATAATTGCGGATAGTTTGTTGTTTCCCATTTATTGTTGTCCAGTTTTCATCAAATTCTTTTTTAGAAAAATCTGTAAAAGATACATTTTCAGTGAAATTTTTTTCATTTACTTGTAAGCCTAATACGGATTGTTGAATAAGGGTATCTCCTTTGTAGGTTGCTGTAAAGAGACTTGAATTATCTTTATTTGAAATATTTAATTGCAGTTCTCCATTAGGAGATAATAGTAAAAAAGCATTCTGTTTTGAACAGGAAAATAGACTTACCAGTAAAACCGATAGTATAAAAATTTTAATTCTCATTTTTTCAAATATTTGTTTCAATGTTTATATTAGTACACTAATGAATGCCAACGGCTCTAATATGAGACGTTTGGGGATTGAAATAGTACGACCTCTCAAAATCCTCACTTAGCTCATTGCTTTTCAATAGGCTAAATTAATAAGAAAGTGTCGATTTAAAAGCAATGGACGGACAAATAGAAATCACCACCGCTCGCGAATCACTGCTCCCCACATGCCTTATGATACATTGTGTGTGCCCTGCATGAGCAGCAGTGCACCCACACCCGAAGTTCTTGAAAAAGTTTAAAAATACAAATTATCTTCAATAAACCTCGGATGTGGGTCATTTTTATCCATAGGGTGTAAGTCCCGAGTGGGCGGAGGTAACGCTTCGAACCATTAGCAAGTGACAAGTTGGTTGTCGGTGACGACAGCAATGAAGGAAGTCAAACGGCAAATTCCGGTACTGACGGACAGAATTGTAGCGTAGCGTAAATCACAAATGCAATTGAAAAACTAAATTCAATTTGTAAACCTGATATGAGGCTATGAGGTTGGATAAGCAAGCACATCATTGTAACGTCCGAAACATCCAACGGGATGATAACCAAAATAGTAGATCAGGCAGGGATTGGAAGAAGGATAAAGCTCTTACCAGGGGAGAGCTCTGTAATCACGAGCTGATAGAGCAGAGCAGTCAGCAGACGCCATAGTAGCTTTGGAATACGAGCCGGTTTTACGAATGCCACGCTAGAACAGGAGGACTCACAGAAAAGTGAAGGGCTGAACTTTATGTCGTTACCGATCTTTGACGGAGGTATAAGGATTTCGAGCCTTACCAGCCCCAAAGAGTCGTAGCAGGGAATGAAGAAGAACAAAC
>JBNKGY010000045.1:0-22571 GCA_050290065.1 Marinilabiliaceae bacterium | reverse complement strand
AGAGGACATATTTTTTGTTAGTTTTTTTGCAAATCTAACATAACTCTTTTGGTAAACCCAAATTTAGTGGGTGATCCCTTATCTGCATAAACTTTACGTTAATCTTATTGATATAACCCACAAGAGATTGTGCGTGATCCGTGATCCCCGAAATTTTGACATATTTTTATAAACAAAAAAAGCTACCAAGTAAAATACTTAGTAGCTTTTTTTGTGAACCTGAAGGGACTCGAACCCCTAACCTCTGCGGCCGTAACGCAGTGCACTATCCAATTATGCTACAGGTCCATTTTTCAATTATTTTGCTTATTTGAGTAAGCGTTTTCCTCAAATGCGCTGCAAATATAGGGAATTTAATTTTAACCTTCCAAACGTTTTCTTAAAAAATAGTAATTTTATTTTAGCCCATTTTCACTTAAAACACACTAACCACAAGTGATACAAAACCTTACACTAACAAAAAAAAGAGGTTAACAAACCTCTTTTTTTACTTATTATTATATAATTATTATTTCACTAAACTTTCATCTCTAATTTTAGCACTTTTCATATTCATTTGAGATGATAAAGGCTCTGGATTCTCATACCTGTACGTAATTACTTTATTGTATTCGTACTCGTTATCAAATCCAATACTTCTTATAAAAAATTGAACTGTATCTTGTGCTTCATCCTGAAATTCTTCAATATTAAATGAAGCAACTCCCCAACTCCATTTTTTATAATAATCGTCATTAGCATTATGCCTTAACTCCAATAGATATTCTCCCTCTTCTGTTTTTGGCATTACACTATCATAAACCAGGTTTACAAAATGAATTTCATTATAAGCCCAATATTCAAATTGAACATTTAAATAATCATTTGTAATCCATGTATCAACGATATGGATTGGGTTATGTCCGATCGAATCAACAATACCCTGAGTTGTTTCCTCTGTAAATTTAAAAACAGGTTTTGTCAATATTTCTTGCATATCAACAACTTTCACATAGTAATCATAATCTGCATTGTCTGTAGCTTCCCTCGCTTCAGAATAATTAAACAGTACTCTTAAACCATTCTCATATTCATTAGCCATGGATCCTAAGTTTGTTGGTGAAAATATGGAACCTCCATCTGTAAGAATATAAAAATCGTCATTTGAGTTTACAATAGTCCCTGTAGTCAACCAAATATCTTCAAAGTTATCATCATTATCATCACAAGCCGAAAATAAGACTAATGCAACCCACACAGTAAAAATCAATTTAAATAACTTCATACTCATTATTTTTTTATTATTGTTTCTTTATCCTTATGACTACTGAAATCTTTAAAAGTTGCGTGCAGTGCTGCATTTTTTTTATATTTTATAAAAATCAGGTTCTCAGAAACTATTAATCGTTACTATTTTATAACCATCACATCAATTATAAAAGAAAGACTAGACATTAACCTAAGTTCGATTAAAATTTTCAACATTTACCTCATTAAATAATGTATTAAAGGGTATTCGATAGAACAACGTTTTAAATTGACATAAAAAAACTGATATACAATATGTTTATTTCAAACACTCCTTTAAAGCAACTACGTCAATGATTTTAATATTCTTTCCTTTTGCCTCAATAACTTCGTCATTATGTAATTCGCGCATACCTCTTCCAACACTCGGTCTTGTTACACCAAACAATTCTGCCATTTCATTCTGAGATAAACTCAAAACTATTTCACCATCTTTACCTCCTGATAACTGTAACAAGTAATTTGCTATCTTGCCTTTAATGGTTTGGAATGTTAAAAATTTTATTTTTTGAGATAAGAACTGCGACTTATTTGAAATGGCATTTAAGAAGTTTAGAAGAATTTGCTCATTATTTTGAAACAACCTCAAAACAGATGCCTTAGGAAAAATCAACAACTCTGTTGTTTTGTTGGCTATTATATTAACGGGAAAAGTATTTGACCTTCCAAATAAAAAAGCAATGGCTAACGGTTTAGGAGGATCAATATCCTCTATTTTAATAGTTTTTCCTGAATAATCGATCATCTCCCCTTTAACATCACCACTTAATACAATACACAAGCGATCTACCTTTTCACCTGCGTAGGCAATCAATTGTCCTTCACAATATTTTTTTATCTGATAATGACAATTTTGTATTTCACTTTCTATTTCACTATATCGCAACCCTTTAAACAGCGGACTATTCTCCAATATTTTATATTCTTTATTCATAAAAGCATATGTTATTCAATATTTGCAATGTATTCATTCATATTATAAGGGTAACAATATTATAATTTTATCACCAGTAAAAAAAACACACTTTTTTTTAGTGTTGTAACATATGTTACAGGATCCATCCGGCAAATAGGTTCATATTTGCATCGTACAAAAGACAAAAACTAAAGATCATGGAAAGAGAAGTTATAAAAATTGATGAAGATATATGCAATGGATGCGGAGAATGTATTCCTACATGTCATGAAGGTGCATTGCAAATTATTGATGGAAAGGCAAGACTAATTAGTGATCTGATGTGCGATGGTCTTGGAGCATGCCTTGGTCATTGCCCTCAAGGAGCTATGGAAATTGAAAAACGAGAGGCCGAACCATACAACGAAACTAAGGTTATGGAAATTATGGTTGAAAAAGGAATTAATACCGTAATTGCCCACCTAAAACACTTGAAGAACCATAACGAAATGGAATTTGTAAAAGAAGCCATGGGCTTTCTGAAAAACAATCCTGACAAATATGATTTTGATTTACAAGAAGTAATTAACGCCATGCACAATAAAATACAAGTTAAACCAATGGGTCACCAGAGTGGTGGATGTCCGGGATCTCAATCCAGAGAAATAAACAGACCCGCATTTACTATGCAGGATAATGCGGCTGCCGGTCCGCAAAACTCAGAACTTAAACAATGGCCTGTACAAATGCATCTGATAAATCCCGCTGCCAGTTTTTTTAAGGAAGCTGACATGGTGCTTGCAGCTGACTGTGTACCTTTTGCAATGGGGAATTTCCATCAGAAATTTCTCAAAAACAAAGTATTAGCCATTGCCTGTCCGAAACTTGATGACGGACAAGAAACCTACCTCAATAAATTAGTTTCATTAATTAATGACGCTCGCATAAATTCATTAACAGTTGTAATTATGCAAGTTCCATGTTGTGGAGGATTATTTGGATTAGCTCAACAAGCGGTTCAATTGGCCTCAAGAAAAATCCCGGTAAAAAGAGCTATTATTTCCGTTGAAGGGGATGTGCTTTCTGAAGAATGGGTTTAATGAATAAAAAATACAGATAAAATATAAAAACTTAAATTTAAAATTGATCTTATTATGAGTATGTTTTGTTATCAATGTCAAGAAGCTGCGAAAGGAACTGGTTGTACAATCAAAGGAGTTTGTGGTAAAACTGACGAGGTTGCCGCGTTACAAGATGTATTACTTTTTGTCACAAAAGGAATAGCAAATATCAACGAACTTGCAGAACAAAATTCATTTGCCAGTAAAGAGGCCTATAAGTATATGGTAGATGCATTATTTATTACCATTACAAACGCAAATTTCGATGGTGAAAAAATCGTTACTAAAATCAGTGAAGGCATTAAGTTAAGAGAAGCCATTAAAAATGAATTGGTGGCAAAAAATGTTGAAATCACATGCGACGATTTCAGTGTGACTTATTCAGGAAACTGCAAAGATGATTACTTAAAAGTGGCTCCTGCAATAGGTGTATTAAGTATAGAAAATGAAGACATCCGTTCATTAAAGGAACTGTTAACATATGGTGTTAAAGGAATGGCTGCATATGCTGAACATGCTTTTAACCTGGGTTATGAGAATGATAACGTTACTAAATTTATACAAAAAGCATTAATTGCAACAACCAATAAATATTTATCTGCTGATGAATTAGTTGCTTTAGTTCTTGAATGTGGTAAGTTTGGTGTGGATGTGATGGCATTGCTTGACAAAGCCAATACTGAAAGCTATGGTAACCCTGAAATAACAACTGTTAACTTAGGAGTTCGTAATAATCCGGCCATATTAATTTCTGGTCATGATTTAAAAGATATGGAAGAGCTTCTTAAGCAAACTGAAGGCACTGGCGTTGATGTATATACTCATAGTGAAATGCTTCCTGCAAACTACTATCCTACATTTAAAAAATACGAACACTTTGTTGGGAATTACGGAAATGCATGGTGGCGACAAAAAGAAGAATTTGAGAGCTTTAATGGACCAATACTTTTTACAACTAACTGTATTGTTCCTCCAAAGGAAAGTTACATTGACCGAGTTTACACTACCGGAGCAAGTGGGTTTGACGGTTGCACCCACATTGAAGACCGTAAAGATGGCCAGCCAAAAGATTTTAGCGCAATTATTGAACATGCTAAAAAATTAGATTCTCCAATTGAAATTGAAACAGGGGAAATTGTGGGTGGATTTGCACATAATCAGGTGATGCAATTAGCTGATAAAGTTGTTGATGCAGTAAAAGGTGGAGCAATTAAAAAGTTTGTTGTGATGGCCGGTTGCGACGGACGTATGAAGGATCGTGAGTACTACAGTGAATTCGCAACCGAATTACCTAAAGACACAGTGATTTTAACTGCTGGTTGTGCAAAATACCGTTACAATAAGCTTCCATTAGGTGATATCGGTGGTATCCCTAGAGTTTTAGATGCAGGACAGTGTAATGACTCTTATTCATTAGCAGTAACTGCTTTAAAATTAAAAGAGGTATTTGGCTTGGAGGATATCAATGACCTACCAATTGTATACAATATTGCATGGTACGAACAGAAAGCTGTAATTGTTTTATTAGCTCTGTTAAGCCTTGGTGTTAAAAACATAAACCTGGGACCAACATTACCTGCATTTTTATCGCCAAATGTGGCAAAAATATTAATAGAGAATTTTAATATTGGTGGTATTTCAAATGTTAAGGATGATATTGATTCAATGATATTTTCTTAAGCTGTAGTTGAAAATTATTTCATCAATTACAGTTATTTAGTTATCTTTTGTTACAATCCTTCATTGCTTAATTGTAATGAGGGATTTTTATGGTAAGAACCTTCCATATCGTAACCCCAATTGGTAAAGCTAAAAGAATATCAGATAAATCACCCCTTCAGTTTAGAGCAAAAAAAAGTGTCTTAACAGACACTTTTTATATATTCGATTATAGTTGACTTTATGCCGGTACTGGAATAACCATTAGGTCAAGCTCTTCTTTATATTTAGCCAAATCCTTTAAAACGGTATCTTTTACATTAGCAAAAATCTCATCTCCCGATGAAAATAATTCCTTATAATAAGTAACTCCGTCCTGAAGATTCTTTTTAAATTCAGTGAAATTTTTGATTTGAGCATTCGTAATTTCCTCTCTACACTCATCCATCTTTTTATTAAGATAATCCATGTATATCTTCAATTCCTTAACGAAAACATGAGGTCTTTTCATCTTAACAAGGCTATTGGTTTTACCATAAATATGAGCAACCATTTCCTTTAATGAAATTATCTTATCAAAATAAGCCAAATTTGGTCCGGGACAAACAACAACTCCGTGGTTACCTTTAGGCATATCCAACTTATGATGGTTAATCAAACTGTTCCCTAACCCAACACACAAGCATGCTTTTTCAACTACCTGATCAATTTTCTTTTTCAGAATGGTTGTGTCTGTAATAGAATCTGTAAGCTCCTTAATTTTTGTTTTCTGAAACTTAACAGAAGCTGTACAAATTGGATACTTTGTATATTCGGTATTAAACTGTAAAAATTTCTTTAAACAAGCCGCACCAGGCTTACCTGCATCAATACGTTTCTTTTTCTCAATATCTGCCCAGTTACCTTTAACAGAATTAAAAGGTACACCTAAAGGAGAAATTGCGCTTAAATACAAATCCTCTTCTTTAGCTTCTTTTAATAAGTTTAAAGTAAAATCATCTACTGTTGTAGCTTCTGGTACCAACATCAATGGAGACCCCCAACCAACAGATTCCATTTGATAGTACTCCAGAAACATATTATGTTCATCAGCATCACCAACCCCACCTTGAACAGTATAATGAACAGGGAAAGGTGCTTCAACTTCGATATTTTTAATTTGTTTTAGAGCAGAAGCATAAGTACTAAATAACATATCTACTAAGTTATGCTTATTCTCTTTAAACTCTTTTAAGATAGGCCCTAGTAAATAACCATCAGAGGCAAATGCATGCCCTCCACAATTTAAACCAGACTCAATTCTAAATTCAGAAACCCAAAGTCCTTTTTTTGCCAGAAAACGTCCCTGAACCATAGCAGATCTATAGTCACTTACTTTTAATACAATTTTCTTTTTAATGTTTCCGTTACTATCCGGAAAAAAATCATCAAATGTTGACATAAACCCATATAATCTCGGATTTAATCCTGCTGAAAGAATTAAAGACGAAGACACCTTACTTGTAGCATATCCTTTTAATGATGCATGTGCATCATTATATTCTGACGGTAATGGTTCATTATTTTTATCAAAATTTACACCATCCAGTTTCGTCATAATATTGACATCAATACTACCTGGACGCATCTTTGCTTTTAGTTCTTTTTGCAATGCGTCTTTCTCTACTCCTTCTGGCAGATCTTTCATTTCATAATATTTAATCTTCAACACTGAATTTTCAGGTAAAAGATCAAAATACTTTTCAAGCTCTCCTCCTTCTTTAAAAGAAGAATTCTTTAAAACATTAAACTTTTCATTTACTAAATCATCAACTAGATCTAAATATTTTTGAATACTAATAGCTCTTGAATCAGGATTACTACTATCAACAGGTATGTATTCTACATTATTAGATTTACAATGAAATTCCCGTATTTGTTCTATTAAAAAATGATCAGTCAAAGGTACAACTGAGTCAATGCCTAAATGGGCCACTTTAAGCGGAGATTCTAATGTATAACCAGTTCCCATAACCGGAATATGAAAGCTGTGCACTGTTTCGTTACTATTCTTCATTTATTTCCCTACTAAAATCTAAATTCAATCAACATTTATTAAAAGTTCGCTAAGTTAGGCATAGTATAGTTTATATGTATTGAAAATAGCATTATTTGTTTATATATTTTACTTTTTTAACGTTTTAGTCGAAACACAATGTCTCAATCAACAATTTATATCGAATTTAGAATACAAAGAAAACCCTTAACCATAAAAACTTCATATCAATTAAACCATATAAAACTGCAGAATATGTTTAAATAGAAAGACTATAAATGCCAAATTTTAATTTTGTTTCTAGATGATAATTTTTGCTTTATTATCTGAATAAAATTCGGCTGTAATAATTAACTAAAATACTATAGTCCATAATACTAAAAATAGAATAAAAATCACAAACACGCAATACAAACTTAGGTGGAGTTATATAAAATATTATATATTCATATGAAGCTTCAATGAACATTTAATCTGAGATTTGTTATTTATATAAAAATTGGTTGAAAGCGAAAATATTATTCCAACTTTTAGTTTAAGGAATCTTATATAGTTAAAATCAAATGTTCACATCTGATTTTAACCAACAAGCTTAAAAAATTATTACTTATTTTGGTCGTATAAAATTAGCTAAATTGTGAACGCATGAGATCATTGGATCAAATTTTACTGGCAAATAAAGCCTGGGTAAAAGAAATGACGGATAAAGACAAAGACTATTATAAAAGATTAGCTCTTGGTCAATCTCCTCAATATTTATGGATAGGTTGTTCTGATAGTCGGGTACCTGCGGCAGGTGTTACACACACTGAACCTGGTGAATTCTTTGTTCATAGAAATATAGCTAATCAGGTAATTATTCATGATGCTAATGTAATGAGTGTTATAAAATATGCCGTTGACATTTTAAAGGTGAGACATATTGTTATTTGCGGACATTATGGCTGTGGTGGAGTTGCTGCTGCTATGGACAACATTAAAGAAGAGTATCTGGGTGATTGGCTCTCTAGCCTAAAGGATTCTTATAAAAAGAACCTCAATATTTTAGAAAAGATAGATGACAAAGAAGAAAGATTAAATATGCTTTCAGAAATTAATGTAAAAAGACAAGTTGAAAACCTTTCTGAGTCATCCGTTGTTCAGCATGCATGGGATCGAGGTCAAGATCTTTTTTTACATGGTTGGATCTATGATTTAAATACAGGTTTATTGAAGACTCTTGCAGATGTAAATTATCCTGTACAATATTAAAAAGGGATATTGACTATTTTCAATATCCCTTAATTAGTGTTCGTCTATAAAGTCCAACTACTGCGTTGTTGCTCAAAATCCAAATCCTCAAATACGCTAGTATACTGCGGTTTGAATTTTTCTCACGCCTTGTATTTTAACTTTATAATCCAAACACCCGACTTTATAGACAGACTCTAATTAGTACTTGCACGAAAACTCAAGTGACAGATAAGAAAGCTTCATTTTTGAGGCTTTCGAAGCTCGAAAAATGTGAGTTTACTGATGTAAATGATCATTTTGAGAGCAAGCGTAACGAAAAAAATGGAGTTTTCTTGCTGACACTAATTATTTTAAAATTTATAGGAAAACCCCGCTCCAAATAATTGCTTAACCTGGACTCGAGGCCCCTTTTCATCGCCCTGCTTATCAACAAATTTTATATCATCGTCATAAACAATATTTGTTGTGAAGATAGCATTCAGATATTTATTGATCTTCATTTCTACACCAAACTCCCAGTCAATATCAATATTTTCAGGATGATTGGTATAACTTGAAAATGCATCAAATCGGGTATACGCACTTACATTTGTAATAATATCATCCTTTTTTGCTAACAACTTTAGCGAAGCACCATTTTCTTCCCTCAAATTTTCTCCGAGATCAACTCCATACGCACCAGCAGCAGCCAAGGAATCGTTAAGTACAAATGTTAATTTCGATGTTAAAGGTGATAAAAATAATGAAAAATTGTCTGATGGTTTGTAATCAATACCTAATGAAAATTGCAAATAACCTGGTGCCATAAAATCCGATACTTTCACATTTTGCAATAGCGGATCTTTATAACCAAATGAAAATTGAGTTTTAAAATCAGTCATTACTGTATAAAACCAGTGTTTTCCTGCTAAATAACCCAATTTTGTATTAATATTTAGTCTATCTTCAGACTTAGCCAATTTATAATCACCCTGTTTGGTTAAACCATACCCAACGTCAAGAGTATTATCCCAGGCAATCTTATCTTTTTTATGATTTAAAAAACCTTTAAATCTAAAATTACCGGCAATTGAATTATTACCACCGCCAGACCAATTAGTTAAGGATACCTGAGAAAAGCTTAAGGAAGTCGATCCCCCACCTTTCCAATGTTTAATTGTATCCGTTTTTTGTTCTTGTGCATATACAAAAACAGAGCAACAGCAAAATATTGCTATAAGTGCATTTCTTATCATACCTTGCATTTTTTATTTTATTGTTCATTGTAAATATGTACATCTCTTTGTGGGAAAGGAATTGAGATACCTTGTTTATCAAATTCCTTTTTAACCATTTCTGTAATATAGAAAAACACCTCCCAATAATCAGCAGAGTTTACCCAGACTCTTGTTGTGATATTGACAGAACTGTCACCTAATTCGCTTACAACTATGAATGGCACTGGTTCTGCTAATATTTTTACATGACTGTCAATTACTTGCTTTACAATACTTTTTGCTTTATCAATATCATCATCATAACCAATACCAAACAAAAAGTCAACCCTACGTGTAGCCTCTCTTGAATAATTAATCAAACTGGAAGTGGCTAATCCACCATTAGGAATAAAAACGACTTTATTATCCGGTGTTTTCAGGATAGTAGAAAAGATCTGAATTTCATTAACAATACCCTTATACCCTTGAACTTCAATAAAATCACCTACTTTAAATGGTTTTAGAACCAACAACATTACGCCTCCTGCGAAATTTTGCAAGGTACCTGATAGCGCCAGTCCAATAGCTAAACCTGCAGCACCCAGGATGGCAATAAATGATGTCATTTGAATACCAACCATTGTCATAACACTAATAACCAATAAGGTTTTTAGCGTATAATTAATTATACCAATAAAAAAAGGACGTAGATTTACATCAACTCCTTTTTTTTCAAATACCTTTCTAATTGTTTTTAAAATTTTTCCTATTACCCAAAATCCAATTATGAATGTTAATATAGCTAACAATAATTGTCCTCCATAAGCAATAATGTATTGCTGAGAAGCCTGAAATAATTCTTGTATCTTTTCCATTGAGTTAAGTATTTATGAGTTATTCAAAATGATTAAGCTATCAAAATATCTTAATATTTTATAAATGTCAATACTTATTACAACATAAAAACTTAAATATTCATATAATTTGAACATCAAGAC
Source organism: Marinilabiliaceae bacterium (assembly GCA_050290065.1). Lineage (GTDB taxonomy): Bacteria > Bacteroidota > Bacteroidia > Bacteroidales > Marinilabiliaceae > Saccharicrinis. Next base: position 12,147 of record JBNKGY010000045.1, on the reverse strand, counting down.
AAAGATTCTTGCCTCTGGCAGTATCACTTCAATTAGATAAAATTCAAGCTATTAATCTTTAACCTACAATATCTATTAACCTCTGTACGACATAAAATTAATAGCTCAGACCTCTTATAAATACAGTCAACAGAGGGTAGTTTAAATTTGAAAATTACTTATAACTGGAAGTTTTAGAACAAGTACAATCAATTGATAATTATCACATAACAACCTGAATTCGATTAAAATTTTTAGCATTTATCTCATATAATCATTGATTATATGAGATAAATCCAAAATTTTATGTCGATCTCAGGTTAATACCACTTAGAGTACAAAATATCAAATTGATTTTCGTTCAATTATTTGTGTCGGAATAAATTCCTTAAGGGGTTTATTTTCTAGAATAAAACGAGCCATTTTTTTACCAATCTCATCAAAGTCAGTTGATATTACGGTAATTCCATCTTTAATATACTTTTTTGTAGGTGTCTCATTATAGGAAATTATTCCAATATCATCACCTAAAATAAGTCCGTTATCATGTATTTCATCCAATAGTTTAGCCAAGACTCTATCACTTACAGTCAAGTACAATTCATTCTTTTGAATATTCAAATCATTAATTGAATAAAGAACTTTGTAATTCTGCTTATAATCTTTACAGAAACGTTCAAAAGCCTTAATCGACTCTTGGGGGTGATTTGTAAATTCAGGATAGATAAAAATAAACCGTTTGTATTTATTTAGTTTATCCTTTATTTTTACAAGGTTATCGTATACTGGTTGACTAAAATCCTGACCAATAAAAGAACTTTTTGCAGGAACATTAACTTTCCAGTCAATACACAGTAGCTTTGTTGGATCAATATTAGAAAGGGCTTCTTTCACCTTTTTATCATTAAAGTTCATAATCACATAATGACTATACTTTCCGGCTGAAGCTCTTATAATATCCTCAAAAATGCGTGGATTATAGTGATGAAAATGAACATCAACATTTATTCTACTTGGTAAGGCTTCTCTAAAAGCCCCGTATAAAACTTCTTTATATGCTTTGAAAGTATCCAGAAATAAGAAAACATTGTGCACATTGCTTGAAACGTAATATCCTTTATTAGGAACAGATTCAATTAATTTCCTATTTTTTAATTCTGAGTAGGCCTTAAAAACAGTATCTCTACTCAGTTCTAGCTTACCACATAACTCGTTTACAGAAGGCAAACTATCCCCTACATTTAAAACTTTACTTTTAACGGCATCTTCAAAGGAATTTACGAGTTGTAAAAATTTTGGAATTCCTGAACCTTTATCTATAACTGGTAAAAAATCACTCATGGTAAATTGTTTAATTAAGAGCAATAGTTTTTCTGCTCAATTTGTAACAAATGCCCCCGCATTTGAAAAAGTTGCTTTTTACCACCGTGATTATTCTTTTGTTTTTTCTTTTGCTTCGTTCAATGAAATTCTTTTTCCTTTTTCAAAAGCAATGATAAAACAATCTTTAACTATCTCCTGAATGGATCCAATCTGTTTACTGATTTCATGAAAAGTATTCGCCTTTCCAATAGTATATTTATATTGTTTACCATCAATATATTCATAAATATCGTCAAATTTTCGATATATTGAAGTTCCTTGTTTAATTTTCTTTTTACTACTTGCTACCTGAATTCTGTAGGTTATATCTGATTCGTCAGATTTATTTTCATCAGCTTTTTCAACATCCATATTATTCATGGCTTCAAAACGACTCTTATAATCTCTGAACGCCCTAAAAATACCAGAAGCCAATAACGATTGTCCCTCATTTGATGTCAGATATTTTTCTTCATATGAGTTACTTAAAAAGCCAAGTTCAATTAATATTCCTGGCATAGCAATTTCCCTTAACACCAAAAAACCAGCTTGCTTTACTCCTCGATCCCTTCTCCCAACACGTTTCTCAAATTGATCCTGAACTAAATCAGCAATCTCAAGACTTTGATTTAAGTATATATTTTGATAGAGTTCGAAAATAATATAAGATTCAGATGAATTCGGATCAAAATCTTCATATTTAGTAGAATAATCCTCTTCCAGAACAATTACAGAGTTCTCCTTTTTAGCAACTTCCAAATTCTCCTCTGTTCTGTGTAGACCTAAGGCAAAGGTTTCCGTACCACTAATTCGTGGATTTGATATATAATTAGCATGAATGGATATAAATAAATTCGCATCCGCTTTATTGGCAATTTTAGCTCTTTCAGATAAAGGCACAAATACATCAGTTTGCCTGGTATAAATAACTTCAACCTCCGGTAAATATTTTTCAATATAATTACCCAATTTCAACGCCACTGCCAATACCACATCTTTTTCCTTGGCAAACTTTCCATGTGCACCAGGATCTTTACCTCCATGCCCAGCATCTATAATAACTTTTTTAAAACTACCAGCTGTTTGTGAAAACATAGTGTTGTTAATAGCAAATATGTACCAAACACAAAGAGCTATCTTTACAACAATGTTCATATTATTAAAACTTCTATTCACGCTCTTTTTTTTATCCTCCATATAAACAATCTATATAACGCCTCAAAAATAAGGTATATTGCTCTATTTAAGAAATCCCACAAAACTAAATCTTCAAAAAAAGCAAATTAATAAAATTAAATTCAACATGAAATGGCAAATATTTTGCATGCAGAAAATTCCATTTTCATTATAGCAAATAATTAAAATTTTCAAAACGCTTATTTTATGTAATAAAAAGTAGCTATCATCAATTTTTATTTATTTTTGTCAAATTGAAAAACTAAAGCGTATAGCATTGAATTTCACAAATTGGTATATATATAAACGACCACATATTTATGTTGTAAGTTTAATTATTATGTTGGTCGTCAACATCTCATTCGTAAATCTTTATTCTCAAGAAGTTATAAATGACTCTATTTATTCTGCACCATCAGATTCCTTAGCGCTCAAAAAAGATACCACAGTTAACAAAACAACAGGTCTTGGTATAGAAGCCGATGTAATGTACACTGCCACAGATTCCATTATACTCACAATGAATGGATCAAAAAAAGTGTTTTTATATGGAAATGCAGAAGTTAAATATTTAGATATCACTTTAACTGCTGCATGCATCGAACTTGACATGGATAGTAGTATCACATATGCATATGGAGTTGAAGATTCGTTAGGTGTTGTGTCAGGGCTACCTGTTTTTACTGACAAAAGCGGGTCCTACGAAATGAAAAGCATCAGATACAACTTTAAAAGTGAAAAAGCTATAATTGAACATGTGGTTACAGAGCAAGGAGAAGGATATGTAGTAGGAAGTAAAGCAAAAAAAGCTCCGGATGATTCCTTTTCAATAAAAAATGGACATTACAGTACTTGTGATAACCATGAACACCCTCACTTTTATTTAAACTTAACCAAAGCTAAGGTCATACCCGGAAAAAAAACCATTACAGGCCCTGCCTATCTCGTAGTGGAAGATATACCCCTTTATCCTATTGGTATTCCTTTTGGATTTGTACCTAGCACCAGTAGTTATAGTTCAGGAATTATTATGCCATCCTATGGAGAAGAAAGTCGTCGTGGTTTATTCCTGCAAAATGGAGGGTATTACTGGGCTGCAAGTGATTATTTTGATTTAGCCATAACTGGTGATTTATATGCAAATAACTCGTGGGGTCTTAGAGGGGCTTCAAAATATAAATTAAAATATAAATTTTCGGGTAACCTTAATCTCCAATACATTACCAATATTAACAGTGAAAAGGATCTGCCGGACTATAGTAAATCTAAAGACTTTTCTATATCCTGGTCGCACAGGCAAGATAGTAAAGCTAACCCATTTCAGACTTTCTCGGCTAGCGTAAATTTTTCAAGTAGTTCATTTGACAGAAACAATGTAACCAGCATTATCGACCCCAATAGACTGGCAACCAGTACAAAAAGATCAAGTATATCTTATAGCAGACGCTTTCCGAATTCGCCATTTAACTTTTCTGCCAATGTACTGGCTTCTCAAAATACCAAAACGACCAATATTAGTTTAACAGCACCGGACCTTACTGTTACTATGAATAGGGTTTTTCCGTTTAAGCAGAAAAATAAAATAGGTAGCAAAGAAGCCTGGTACGAAAAAATTAGTCTTTCATATTCTGGAAACATTAAAAACTCTATTAATGTAAAAGAGAGCGAATTTGCAGATAAAAAATTTCCACAAGATTGGCAAAATGGAATGCGTCACTCTATACCACTTTCGTTAAATCTGAAGCTATTAAAATTTTTCACTTTAACACCTTCTTTAAATTACACCGAAAGATGGTACACTAAATCTGTGAAAAAAAAATGGGATGAAGAAGCCCAACAAGTTGTTATTGCGGATACGCTTAACGGATTTAACAGAGTATATGATTACTCTTATTCAGTAAGCACATCAACTAAATTTTATACATTTTTCACTCCCTGGAAAAAACTTTTTGGGAATAAAGTTGATAAAATCAGACATGTTATGACTCCTTCTGCGAGTTTGTCTTACCGACCTGATTTTGGAGATGAAAAATATGGTTATTATGATTGGTTTGAATACTATAATCCTAACCTCGACTCTATAATCAGGCATGAGTATTCATTATATGAAGGATCACTTTATGGTACTCCTGGAAAAGGGGAATCCGGATCGCTTGGACTTTCTTTAGGTAACACTATTGAAATGAAAGTAAAAAGTGATAAAGACAGTACTGGATTTAAAAAGATTAAGATCCTTGAAGGATTAAACTTCTCAACATCTCACAACTTTCTTAAAGACTCCCTTAAATGGTCGAGAATTAATATGAGCGGTCGTACTAAGATATTTGGGACTAACATTAATTTTGGAGCTACTTTTGATCCATATGCTTTGGATACTACTGCGACAGGATCTGTAGTCAGAATTAATACTTCACATTATAAAGTAACAGGTAAATTAGCCCGATTAGAATCTGCCAACTTAAATTTCGGAATATCCATTGGATCAGAAAAGATTAAAAAATGGATCGCTAAAAGAAATGGAGAAAATACGGAATCACAGGATGGAGAAGATCAACAGCCAACCGATGAGCCTTATGAAGATGAAGATCCTTTACAAAGGATGGATCGTTTAAATGATGATTTTGAAGACACCAGAGGTCAAAGGGAAACTCAACTGGATGATGATGGTTATACAAAATTTGAATTTCCATGGAATTTATCTTTGAACTATAGTTTTAGATTAACAAATGGTGAGTTTGATAAAGAAAAGATGGCTTTCAAAAAAGAAATAAAATCTAGTATAAACTTAAACGGAGATTTTTCATTAACGCCTAAATGGAAATTTTCTTTTTCATCGGGTTATAACTTTGATACTAAGGAAATATCCCATACAAACCTAAGGATATCCAGAGACCTTCATTGTTGGGGTATGAGCTTTAATATGATTCCTGTAGGAAGGTATAAATCATACTTTTTCTCTATTAACGTAAATTCAAGTATTCTTCAGGATCTAAAATATGACAAACGAAGTAGTCCGAGAGATAACCCTAACTTCTTTTAAACCGCAATATGTATTTGAAAGTCAATTACGAATTTCTAATACGACAACCCGGGAATAATGAATTAAATTAGTTGTCGATTTATACGCAATGCGTAATTTTACTTGTAATAATAAAATCATATCTCTAACAAATTACCAATATTAATATTGGGTATGCGTATTGTCCACCCAGCATTATATAAATCTGATACATAAATCCATATGCAATGAAAAAAATTATTAGTACGAAAGACGCTCCACAAGCAATAGGACCATACAGTCAAGCTGTTGAAGCGAATGGAATGTTGTTCATATCTGGTCAAATACCAATTAATCCCGCTACCGGAAAAATTATAGATGGAGATATTAAAGAACAGACCATGCAAGTGATGAAGAATATTGAAGCTATTTTAAAGGAGGCAGGTTATTCATTTGAAAATGTTGTAAAATCAACCTGTCTTTTATCTGATATGGAGAATTTCAAACCCATGAACGAAATATACGGAGAATTCTATTCTAGTTATCCTCCGGCAAGGGCTGCTTTTGCAGTTAAAGAACTTCCGTTGGGTGTATTAGTTGAAATTGAAACAATAGCTGTAAAATAGAAATATTTATTTTCCATAGTAAAGCCAGTTAATATAAAATATAGACTGGCTTTTGTATTTATAAAAGATTTTCATCCACCTTTATTCCATGAAACCCATTTTAGGTGACTACAAATACATATAATTTAAAACCAAAACGGTTGTTATCATATATATAATAGTCAATGGCCAACCGATTCTAAGAAAATCCTTAAATGTATATCCTCCAGGCCCGTATACCATAAGATTTGTCTGATATCCGATTGGTGTAATGAAATTAGCTGCTGCAGCAAAAGAAACAACAAGAGCAAAAGGTAAAGGATCTAATCCCAGGGAATGTGCTGCTGTTAATGAAATTGGAAATATAATGGCTACAGCCGCTTTATTCGTGATATATGCAGCAAGAATAGCTGTGACTGCATAAATCCCAAATAACACAGCCATATTACCAAGTGGGAATAATACAGCAATCATTAAATCAGCAATCATATCTGCCACTCCGGTTTTAATCATGGCTGTTCCCAGAGCTAATGATAATGCAATAATTACAGCAAGATTGTAATCAATACTTTTAGGTAAATCCTTTGCACTTACTACTCCAAGTATATTAACCACCACCAAAACAACCAATAATCCCATAAACAATGGAATCAAATTAATTGCTGATAAAAATATTGCACAAAGCGTACCTCCAAATAAGGTCCATATTTTATAACGTTCAGGCTTTCTTACTTCTTTTACTTTTGATATCAGATAAAAATCCATATCATTCTGTGATAGTGCTGAAAAGTTCTCTCCTGCTAACAATAACAGCACGTCGCCAGCCTTTAACTTGATATCTTCCAGTTTTCCATTTATACGTTCCCCATTCCTGTGAATAGCCAGAAGTACTGAATCATATTTTCCTCTGAAATTTATTGTTTTAACTACTTTAGATATAAGGGTTGAGTTGTGAGATATTACAATTTCTAATACATCTGCTTTTTTTAGTTTGCTCATCATTCCAACAGAAGGTAAAGTTAAGCCACTTCCATCTGATAATAAGTTTGCAATATCCTCTGACTCTCCTGCAAAACGTAATAAATCACCTGCTTCCAGAATAAAACTCTTATCAAAAACCTGAAACGTGTAAATTCCACGTACCACTTCAGCCAAAAACAGGCCTTTCTCATTACTCAATCCGGAATCTTCAATAGACTTACCTACCAGCTTCGAACTCTTTCGAACAATAGCTTCTACTACATATTTTCGTTCTGCTTCAGATATTTCTTTTGTTAACGGACTTCGATTGGGTAATAATCGATAACCAAAAAAGAACAAATACAAAAATCCTATGATTAGCATAGGAAATCCAACCCAGAAAAAATCAAACATATTCAATGGTTCCATATCAGGAAAAATTGTCTGATCGACAACCATTCCACTAACTATCAAATTTGTAGATGTTCCAATAAGGGTAACACATCCTCCTAATATAGCAGCATATGAAAGTGGAAGTAATAATTTAGAAGGGGAAATATTATTACGTTTACACCAGTTATGAACGTATGGCATCATAACGGCTACTAAAGGTGTATTATTTAAAAATGCAGAAAACCCACCAATCCATAGCATTATCCGTGATAAAAAGCCCCGATATCCGCTGGTTCGAGGAAAAATGCGGCTAAAAAATATCTCAATAAGTGATATTTGCCGAATTGCATCCCCCAATAGCAGGAGCATTATGATAACAGCTATTTGTTCATTTGCAAAACCAGCTAATAGTTCTGTTGGTGTTAGTACCCCAAAGAAACCAAGTACCATAACAGCAACAAAAAATGTAAATGCTGCTCCCAAAAGTTCTTTATATAAAGATATGAGTATAAATACTAGTACAATGAAAACCAGAATTACATCAAAATGCTGCATAAATATTGAATAGGTTATTTTAACTTAACGCACAAAAATAGGAAAATCCCAGCACTAACAAGTTTTTTAATGTTGTGATTACGAAAATAATTCAAATCTTTTAAAATGAATTCCTACAAAATCAGTAAAATTAATTAACTGCCGAAACTTTTATTGGAATTTTAATGTTATGTAAGTAATCTAATTGTATTGATAAAATGACTATTCAAAACCAACATAACAAAGTTCTAACCTACAATCTGGACAATCAGGAAGATAAAATTTCTGGTTTCAACTTAAAAAAAATAGAATTAATCTATGACCGTTTAAATGGCATCGAAGACGCGCCTCATCGACATAGTTATTATACATTAATTTTAATCAACAAAGCAGATGGTATACACAGAATAGATTTTAAAGAGTACAGTATTGTAAATAAGTCGATACATTTTATATACCCCGGACAGGTACATCAATTTATTACTAATAGTAGACCTGATGGATGGGTACTTAATTTCAGCCCTGACTTTTTAATACACAATAATATATTTCCTGAAATAGTTAATGGTGTTTATTTATATAATAGTACAGGAGACTCACCTCCTCTCCTTTTATCAAATGATGAGTATAGCAATTTTGCAGAAATCATGCATCAAATAAATAAGTATTATAATTCAAATATTAAATATCAGTATGAGGCTTTAGGATCTTTGTTGAAATTACTATTTATAAATGCAAACTCTCATTGTAGCCTCAGTTCTAATTCCATGATGAAAGAAGCTACCGGAACCAACCACATTTTAATTAAGTTTAAGGATAAAATTGAAGATGAGTATAATCATACACATAAAGTATATGATTATGCAGAAATGCTAAATGTAACAAGTGATTATTTAAACAAATCAATAAAAGCACACACCGGAAAGTCTGCTAAGGAATTTATTCAGGAAAGAGTCCTACTGGAAAGCAAAAGATTACTACTATTTAGCGACAAAACAAATAAAGAGCTTGCCTACTATCTTGGATTTGAAGAACCTGCACATTTTAATAATTTTTTTAAAAAAATGGTAGGAACAACACCTGGAGAATTCCGAGAAACGGCTAGAAATTATTAATTAAATAGTCATTTCAATACACCAGATAAATATCTGTCAATAAAAGTTAAGATCTGAATTAGTGGATAACCCTGAAATTTGTATTTGAAAACCCTACTATGATATAACAATAATTCGAAATATAAGATAAATGTATCTGTTATTCACAATAACTCCCCTGTTTTTTGCAATGCCCTCCTCTCTTCAATGCTGTATTTTTGTATTATCAATTAAAACATAATGGATTTAGCATCATAAAGTCTGTTTAAGAATAACTACTAATTGATATCTATAAGTATTTGGGAGATATACCAGAAACGTAGAAATCAATTTTAAAATAATAGATCATGAAAACAAACGTATATAAATCAACTACTAGAGGAGAAGCCGATTACGGATGGTTAAAAGCCAAATACTCGTTTAGTTTTGCAAATTATTACAATCCTGAAATGATGGGATTCGGACTATTACGGGTTCTTAACGATGATACTATTGCTGCAGGAACCGGTTTTCCAACCCACCCTCATGATAATATGGAAATTATTACGATTCCATTGTCAGGTTCTATTGCTCATAAAGACAGTATGGGAAATGAATCTGTAATAAAAGCAGGAGAAATCCAAGTAATGAGTGCTGGAACTGGAATATTCCATAGTGAATACAATTACCTTAAGGATCAAGAATTGAGATTATTTCAAATTTGGATTCAACCTAATATTAAAAATGTTAAGCCTAGATATCAACAACTAACAATCAATGAATTGGAGAAAGAAAATAAATTCTTCATGATTGTAAGTCCGAAAGCGGAAGAACAAGGACTGTGGATTCATCAGGATTCATGGCTGCACTTGGGAGGATTTAACGAAGATATAGATACTTCATATCAAATCAAGCAAAAAGGGAATGGCATATATATCATGGTTATTGAAGGTGAAGTTAATATAGAGGGAAATAACCTTATAACCAGGGATGCAATTGGCATTACAGAAGTTGAGAATATTAATATAAGAACAATAAGAAAATCAAAATTGTTAGTTATAGAAGTGCCAATGAATTAACACAATAAATAATTTAAATACTAAACAGACATTAATCCAAGATCAATAATCAGTATATTTAAGAGTTATAGAATATATTAAAACAATTAAAACAATAAATTATGAAAACAATTAAATCTTTATTTTTTTTAGCAGCTATTATGGTTGCATTACCAATGGTTGGACAAAAATTTAATGCTGACACTAGTAAATCAACCATTACATGGGAAGGCAAAAAAATTGGAGGAGCACACAATGGTGTTATTCAATTAAAAGAAGGTAACTTAACTATTAAAAATAATACAATTACAGAAGGAAATTTTGTGATTGATATGAAATCCATTACAAACAATGATATTGATAGTGATGAATACAGGGCAAAACTGGTAGGTCATTTAAAATCTGATGATTTTTTTGGTGTAGAAAAATACCCAACATCAAAATTGACAATTAAAGAAGCTACAGAGTTTAAAAATAATAAAGCTACTGTTACCGGTGATTTAACGATTAAAAAAACAACATTACCTGTTACTTTTGAGGTAAATAAAAATGGGAATACCTACTCTACGGTTTTAACTATTGACCGATCGAAGTATGATATAAGATATGGTTCAAAATCATTCTTTGATAATTTAGGAGACAAAGTAATTTATGATGATTTTACTTTGGATGTGAAATTGGTGGTTGAGTAAAAATCTTTACAATAATTAAATAAAAAAAGGAGACTGTCATTATAGGCAGCCTCCTTTTTTATTCACATCAAAAAAATTCTTATATCCTTCTTAATAATAGTACCATTTTAACGTAAGTTCGACTTATGCAGACTTCTTAATTCTATCTTCACCTATAACATCGATGTTTAATGAAGGCTTTTTGGTAAACAGTAATATGCAATTAATCAAGAAATTAGGTTTGAAAGAAAGTTACTGAAACTTCGGTGGCGGGTGTGGTATATTTGAAAGATGTTTTTTAATTCATCATTAACAGTTTCGATAAGAGCTCTTTTTTATTAATAGGATTTTGTCATTTATATGCATCAATGAATTTTTCCTATTCTTCTTGATTTTTGTAATTAAATGGATGCCATCAATAAAAAGGTTTTCGAATAGAGGCTTACTTATGTATCCCTTGTCAACTATAAGTTTCCTAACTACTTTATCTTAAAATTCTTTTCTTTTATAGGAGTACGATCATCAACATTTCCGTGCTTAAATAAAAAGTCTAAAATCCCGCCTTTGTCATTTACTACCAGATGCAGTTTAAACCCATAAAACCAACCCACTGAGCATTTCCCTTTCTGAGCTAAGCCTTAAATTTTTCTCTTTTGATATGGCAAACCCTTATTGGAGTTGAGTATATAAACGAGATTCCTGTACGCTCTCCTAAACAAGATACTTGAGGGAAAACGGTCATAGGGATTAGTACTTTTTGTTGAAGTTCGGTAAAATGATTAAAAGATACCGTTTGAGGAAAACCGTCAAGTATATGCTTTTGTACATAATTGATATAGTAATACTTGAGGCTTCTGAATTTTCCTAAATGAAAAAGGTTAAGAATGGTAATGACCTCAATATCTGACATCCTAAATTTTCACTTTCGTGTCTTTTTAGCATTGTCTTTAGGTAAAACATACCCACCTTAGCTAACTCAAATTCTTTACAAATTTTATCAACTAAATAGAATATTTCGGCAACTCTATCTTTCACAAGAGACAAAATATTTTATTGTTATACGTTTAATTATCATATACTTAATGCGACAAAACCCTTATTTCTTTCCTATCTAAATACGCAATTTCTTATATCGAATGACGTTAACCCATCTTGAGAGATTTTAGTAAAATTCTAGTTTTTTTCGGTCAAAAAACGATTGATTTATCGATTTATTATCTGCAAGTCACTGATAATCAATTATGGTTTTTTTGAAAACTCATTTGTAGTACACAGGGGGGTGTTGGAAATAAGCACTTTGGGTGTTTACTTTGTGCGCATGTATTTCAAAGTATCCAT